>JAQULN010000053.1:7999-11404 GCA_028718575.1 Candidatus Krumholzibacteriia bacterium
CTGCGCCTGTGGCAGCCGGTGGTGTTGGCCTACCTGGCCGGGCTGACGGCGCTCGTCGGCGGCCTGGTCGTCGCCTTCGCGCGGCTGCCGCGCGAGGTGATGGAGCAACAGTCGGCGCTCCTGGCGAACCTGCTCATCTTCGGGCTCGTGATCGCGTTCTTCGCGCTCGGCGTGCGCCGACGCCTCAATCTCTACGAGGCGTTCATCGACGGCGCCAAGGACGGCTTCAAGACCGCGGTCACCATCATCCCCTACCTGGTGGCGATGCTCGTAGCGATCGGCGTCCTGCGCGCAAGCGGCGCGCTCGACCTGTTCCTCGACGGGGTGCGGGGCGCGGTCGCGGGCCTGGGCCTGGATACCCGCTGGGTGGACGGCCTGCCCACCGCCCTGATGAAGCCGCTCTCGGGCAGCGGCGCGCGCGGCATGCTGATCGAGACCATGGCGACGCACGGCGCCGACAGCTTCGCGGGCCGCCTCGCGTCCGTGGTCCAGGGCTCGACCGAGACCACGTTCTATGTGCTGGCGGTCTACTTCGGCGCGGTCAGGATCAAGCACGCGCGCCACGCGTTGGCCTGCGGCCTGAGCGCCGATCTCGCGGGGGTCGTGGCCGCGATCCTCGTGTGCTATCTGTTCTTCGCCTGAGTCGCCGGACGACCGCGCCGGTTCAATACATCCCGAGCTTTCCGCTCCGTTCATCTGACGAGCGAGAGCTTCTTGCCGGTCACCTCCCCGCCCGCCTGCAATCGCAGCAGGTACGCACCCGACGGCAGCGCGCGACCGTCCGGGCCGATTCCGTCCCATACCCGCGTATGGAGCCCCGCGGTCAGGTGCTCCCTTGCGAGCGTCGCTAGCCGTCGACCGGCGAGATCGTACACGCTCACGTCCGCGAGGCCAGCCTGCGGCAGCGTGAAGCTCACGGTCGTCCGGGGGTTGAACGGATTGGGCGCCGCGACGAGCGACAGGGGCGGCGGCAGATCCGGCGTCGAGGTCCACGGCGGCACGCCGCCATCGCTGCGGTACACGCCGTGATCTCGCGTCAGCACGTAGACGCCGTCGTACCCTTCGGTCACGTCGATGGGCACGGCCGGCGCGATCAGCGCGGTGACATCGAGCCAGTCGTCCCAGTTCCGATCCTCGCAGTAGAGCAGGCGGCCGTCGAAGGTCACCGCCCAGTTCTCGTCATAGTAGAGGGTGAGATCGCGAAGCGAGCCGGAGGACACGAACCGCGCCGCAAACGCCCGGCAGGCGTGCGGCAGCACGCGCTGCCAGTGCACCGCGGACGGATCGACACAGACATAGACACCGCTGTCGTTGGCTACCATGAGGTAATCGGCCCAGATGGGCTGATCGACAGCGTCGCGGGACTGCTGCTTGGGCACGGTCGTAACCGGCTCGTGCACGAGCAGGCAGTAGAGTCCCTCGCCCGCCGGCAGGTTGGCTTGCAGGTTTTCCCAAGTGGCGCCGTGGTCGAAGGTGCGGGTCACGTAGTTGTCGCCCGCCACATAGACCTCGTCGTCGGCCACGACGGCCACGGCGGTCATCACGTGGTGGCCGTGGCCAGTCACCGGAATCCAGGTGAGCCCGTGATCCAGCGAACGCAGCAACTCGCCCGGCACCACGTCCGACCAGGTACATGCGTAGATCAGCGGATCCACCAAGCTGTGCCGCTGCGCCAGGTCCGTGACCGCCCCGCCGGTCGACTCGCGGGTCAGGAACTGGGTCGCACCGCCGTCATCGCTGTACCAGAGGGTGCCTTTGAAGAACGCATTGACCCCGCCGAGGACAAAGCGGTCCGGCAGGCCGAAGAGCTTGAGCACCGCAGTGCGGGTCATGCCGATCGAGCCCGGGTGCGTGTGATCGGTCCAGACGCCGGTTGCGAAGTCATAGGCGTGGAAACCCTCGACGGTAGTGACGAACAGCGTGTTGGCGGAATAACCAGTGAGTTCGAAATGGATGCCGTTGGCCAGTGGATCGATCGCGCCGAAGGGTTCGAACGGGTACACCTCGACTGCCGCGCTGCCTGCGGCGAGCAGGCACGCGGCGGCGGCAAACAGGACCAAGCGACCGCCCATGGTATCTCTCCCTTGTTGTGGGGTCGGTCTATTTTACCACGTTGCGGCCGGCACTGGCAGCGCAGCGTTGTCGACGTCGCGTTCGGGATCGACGCTGGCGCCCGTCCCTTCGCCGCGATACTCTGGAGCCGGCCCCTGCCGTTGCGGCGCAAGCCTGGCCGCCGCGGCGCGCGCCCGGCCGCTTCGCGCCGGATCGATCGGAGTACAAACGTGACCGTTCTTTTCTGGCTCAGCCTCGCCCTGCTGGTCTACATCTACCTGGGTTACCCCCTGTGCGTCTGGCTGCTGGCGCGGCTGCGGCCGCGGCCGCCGTGGCCGCCGGCCGGCGGGACCCAACCTTCGGTCTCCGTCTTGATCGCCGCCTTCAACGAAGCCCGGCACATCGAGAGCACGGTCCGCAACAAGCTCAGCCAGGACTACCCGCCCGAGAAGCTCGAGGTGATCGTGGTCTCGGACCAGAGTACCGACGGCACCGACGAGATCGTCCGCAGCATCGACGATGCGCGCGTGCGCCTGGTGCGCCAGGAGCCGCGCGCCGGCAAGACCAGCGGCCTGAATCGGATCGCGCCGCTCGCCCGCGGGGAGATCCTCGTCTTCAGCGACGCGAACAGTCACTACGCGCCCGAGACGGTCGCCGAGCTAATCAAGCCCTTCGCCGATCCGGCCGTGGGTTACGTGACCGGGCGCATGCTCTACCGCGCGCCCGACGGCTCGGCCGCCGGCGAGGGCTGCTCCACGTACATGCGCTACGAGAACCAACTGCGGGCCTGGGAGACGCGCCTGGGTTCGATCGTCGGCGTCGACGGCGGCGTCGACGCCATGCGCCGCCAACTCTGGCAGCCGATGCGCGCCGACCAACTGCCCGACTTCGTGGCCCCCTTGCAAGTGCGGGAACATGGCTACCGCGTAGTCTACCAGCCGGCGGCCCGGCTCTACGAGGACGCCCTCGCCGAAACCGCCGACGAGTTCCGCATGCGCGTGCGCGTGTCGCTGCGCGCCTGGTGGGCGCTGAAGGACAAGGCAGCTCTGCTGAATCCGCTCCGCTTCGGCGTCTTCGCCTGGCAGCTCTGGTCGCACAAGGTACTGCGTTATCTGGCGCCGCTGTTCCAGCTCGGCGCCCTTGCGAGTAACCTGGCTCTGGCCCCGCGCGGTGGTGTCTGGCTGGGGTTGCTCGGGCTGCAAGGCGTCTTCTACGGCGTCGCTCTGGCAGCGCATCGCCTGCGCCGGCGGCGCTTGCCTGGTCCGGTGAACGCGGTCTATTACCTGTGCGTGCTGAATCTGGCGAGCGCGGTAGCGCTGGTGCAGTTCCTACGCGGCAAGAAGCAGGTCATCT
>JAQULN010000054.1 GCA_028718575.1 Candidatus Krumholzibacteriia bacterium
TGGCTGGCGGCCTGGGGACGGCGACCCGGCCCGTTACCGCCTGACGCGCACCCGGCCGAGGTGCCGGCCCGGCGCGCTTGCGCGGTCGTTTATGCCTGTGGACCGACGCCGGCGCCGTTGCCGCGACGCTCGCCGGCGGCGGCGCCCGTCGCGCCGCTGCTGTTGATCGGGACGACTCCCCCGGAGGATCTGCGCGACGCCGCCTGGATCAGAGTCGCCGACCCCGGTCCCGAAGGATCGACCCTGGCCGGCGCTCTGCGGCCGTTGCTGGCGACGACCGCCGCCCGCGTGATCGGCAGCACTGATTTCCGCGATCTGTTGAGTCATGAACTACGGACGCCGCTGACGGCCGCCGGTACGGCCCTGCAAACGCTGGCCAAGCAGCTGGAACGTTCCGGCGGCCCTTCCCTCGAGATGGTGGACATCGCCCTGCGCAATCTCCGCCGCCTGGAGCGTACCGTCGATTGGGCATGCGACTACCTGACGGACGGATCGGCCGACGTTGTGGCCGCGCCGGCGCGGGTCGGACTCCTCGATCTGATCGCCGATCTCGACGCGCTCGAGGCGCCCGTGCCGCTGACCTGGTCCACCTGCAACGGTGACTGGAATCTCTCGGTGCGGCTGGACCGCAACTGCTGGAACTGCCTGCTGAACCAGGTCCTGCGGGCCGTCTCCTACCTGGCGCCGCAACAGCCGGTCCACCTGGACCTGAGCCTGCTGCCCACCGAAGCGCACCAGCCGCCCGGCGGATTGCTGCTGATTTTCAACCTACCGGACACGGCGGCGTGCGCCGAGGGCCCTTCACCGGGCATCGCCGACCAGAGCGACCAGTTGCAGCGCCTGCTGGCCTTCACGGTGAATCCGTCGTTGGTCCGCAGCCTCGAGTTACGGCTGGACGTCATGCGCCTTTCCGACCGCGTACGCCTGCGGTTGATGCTGCCGCTCGCCGCCGTCGAAAGCTACTGCGTCATGGCGTGACCTCGCTGGACGCCGGACACACCCGATGCTAACCTCCGGCGGGACCTGCCTGGTGCCGGTTCCAAGCGGTGGAGGCGGGTCGTGGCGCCAAAAGAGCGGGAATTCGCCTATCTCATTCACGATCTCAGCCAGTTGCTCTGGGCCATTCAGGGTCGAGCGCGTGCGCTTGCGTCGCAACTTGCGGCGCCGGCCGCGGACGCCGTGGCGCTGATCGCCGCCGACGCCGCCACCGCCGCGGCGATGCTGGCCGACTGGACAGGCAAGACGGCGTCTGCCGCGGCGGCGGCCGACCCGGCAGCGGTGGCCGCCGCCGCCTGGCGACAGGCGCTCGATCAAGCCGCCGCGCGCGCACCGCTGGCGAGCTATCGCTGGGAAGGGCCGGGAGAGACCCCGGACGTGGCCGTGCCTGCTGCGACGTTGCGGCGGATCCTCGGCAATTTGTTCGCCAACGCCGTCGAGGCCCAGCCCAACGGCGGCGCGGTCGTTTGCGAAGCCTCGGCGGCGGGCGGGGTGTTGCAGTTGACGGTGCGCGACGAAGGGCCGGGGGTACCGGCCGCGTTGAGCCGGCGGCTGTTCGAGCCTGGCGCTTCGTCGAGCACGGCCGCCGGCCGCGGGCTGGGTCTGGCGGGGGCGCGCGAGCAGGCGCGAAACTACGGCGGCGACCTGGCGTACGCCGCGTCGCCGCGGGGCGGTTGTTTTGTGCTGACGCTGCCGCTGGCCATCGCAACGCGACCCGGGCTACCGGAGCCGCCGGGCGGGACCCAGGCCGCGAGGCCGGGCGAGGCGCCGGCGGCGGAGGTCGTCTCGGCACTGCGGGTCTTGGTCGTGGACGACGAACGGCCGGTCTGCGAGATGTTGCACGAACTGTTGTCGGCGGAAGGACACCGGCCGACCGTGGTCAGCGAGGCGGACGCGGCGCTGGCGCAGCTCGCCGCCGTGCAATACGATGTCGTGTTGATTGATCTCGGCCTGGGGGCCGGCGCCGGCTCGGAGTTGGCGGCGGCCGTGCGACGTTGCGACCCGGCCTTGGCGGTGATCATGATCACCGGCTGGGGCCGCGAACACGAACTTGCCGCTTGCTCGCCGGCTTGCGTCGATCTGACCGGCGTCAAGCCCGTGGATCTGCCGCAGTTGCGGCAGCTGCTCGCGCGCGCGGCGGAATTGACCGCCGCCAGACGCGGCGATCATCAACGGGAGTCACGATGATGCGGTTGTCTCTTCAGTCGCGGTCCTCAATGCTCGTCGGTTGGATGTTGCTGGTCTGTTGGCCGGCCGGGGCGGCTCGGGCCGACCTGGCAATCTCCCTGGCGGACAGCCTGCCCGTGCCGGCAGGGCAGGTGACCGGGCTCTGTTGGGCCGGGGGCGACACGTTGGCCTTACTCGTGAGCGTGGCCGACGGTTCGCAACCGGGCAGCGATCCGCGGGTCTACTTGCGGATCGGTGACACCAACCGCGGGGTCTACTGGCAACACGATTTTAGCGGCACGCTGGCGCGCGGGCTCGCCTACGACGGCGCGTTCTACTGGAGTTGCGGGGACGACCGTGAGGGCGGTTCCCTGCTTTACAAGATCAACGCCGAGACCCTCGAGGTGGTCGAGGCGTTCCCGACACCCGGTCATCGACCCGTGGCCCTGGTCTTTGACGGCCGCTGGCTATGGCTCACGGACCGGGACCAGGCTCGGATCCATCGGATCGAACCTCAGAACGGCCAGCTCACCCGCTCGGTCGCTGCACCCGGTTTCTCGCCGGCGGGTCTGGCCTGGGACGGGCGAGCGTTCTGGGTGACGGACGCCGGCACCGGCCGTTTGACCCGATTGCGCGGCCAGCGGCTGGAACTCCGCGACGAGGTCAGCGCGGCGGACTGGTTTCTGCGCGGCCGTGATGCCTTGCTTGCCCACGACGGCCGCAACCTGTGGGTCCTGCCCGACGGCGATGCGTTCCTGCGCCGGATTCTGTTGCGTTGACCTTTCGCAGCGGTCCTTCATGATTAGTCCGGGTTACGACCGCGGCAGCGACCCCGCTGAGCACGGTGCGGAGGCGAACGACGGTATGAGAACAGCCATCATTCGCAATTAATCTCTTCTTTTCCGGCATTGCTATTGCGGAGGGCGACCGACTTGCATAGATAGTCGCTTGCTGATTGTCGTTATCATGAATCATCGGAACAATCGGCGTTTTTCTTCGAGAGGCAGGTCGACATGGCAGTCGTCGAAAACAAGACCGAAAATCAGCTCGCGGACGAGCAGTTCATCAAAGAGAAGGAAGCCGCTTTTCTCGAGTTCATCCAGACCAAGGGTCTCAAGACGACGCGGCAGCGTAGCACGATCGTCCAGGTGTTTTTCCGGATGCACGGCCATATCTCCGTCGAGGAACTCTTGCGCGAGGTCAAGCAGGTCAACCCGCGGATCGGTTACGCGACGGTCTACCGCACGCTGCACTTGCTGGTCGAGAGCGGGTTGGTCGAGGAACGACGCTTCGGGGACGGACTGGCCCGCTATGAAGGTCGCCACGAGGTGGAGCACCACGATCACATGATCTGCCTCGAATGCGGTAGGATCCGGGAGTTCTCCAATCCCCGTCTGCTCGAATTGCAGAGCAAGCTCGCCGAGGAGAACGGATTCAAGATCCTGCGCCACCGATTGGAACTCTACGGCGTCTGCGAGGATCCCAAGACCTGCCAACAGAGCCAACAGAGCCAACAGAGCCAAAAGAACCAGCAGCGGCAGGCCAATGGCTGATCCGGCGACGTCGTCGGCGCCTTGGCTGCGGATCGAGGTCAGCTCGCTGGCCTTGCGGGCGAACCTCGGCGAATTCCGGCGTTTGGTGCAACCGCCGGCCCGGCTGCTGGCCGTGGTCAAGGCGGACGGCTACGGGCATGGCCTACTGCTGGCCGCCCGCGCATTTGTCGCCGGCGGTGCCGACTGGCTCGGCGTCCACACTGTTGCTGAAGCCGCGTGCCTGCGCGCCGCCGGCATCACGCAGCCGATTCTGGTGTTGGGTCCAGCGAACGCGGCCGAGGCGGTGCAGGCCGCCGATCTGCATTGCGACCTGACCGTCGGCTCGCTACCAGCCCTGCAAGCGGTTGCGGCGGCCGGCGCGGGCCGCGTGCATCTGAAGGTCGAAACCGGCGTGAACCGGCAGGGGATCGTCGAGGGAGAATTGGAACCGGCGTTGGACCTGCTGGCCGGCGCCGCCGGGGTGAAACTGGTCGGCGTCTCGAGCCATTTCGCCGACATCGAAGACACGACCGACCATGCGTTCGCGCGGCGGCAACAGGCGCGGTTCGATGCCTGGCTGGCGCGCCTGGCAACCTGCGGCTACAACGATCTGATCCGCCACATGACCTGCAGCGCAGCCGCATTGCTATGGACCGACTCCCACCGCGACCTGGTGCGGGTCGGTGTATCGGCCTATGGGATCTGGCCGAGCCGTGAAACCCGCGTCGCCGCGAGGCAGGTGGGGCGCGAAGATCTTCTATTGCGACCCGCGTTGACCTGGAAGACGACCGTCTCTCAGGTCCGGGCGGTCCCTGCCGGCGAAACCGTAGGCTACGGCCGCACGTGGCTGGCGTCGGTCGCTAGCCGCGTGGCCGTGCTGCCGCTCGGATACTCCGACGGATACCCGCGCGCGCTCTCCGGCCGCGCGCACGTCTTGATCCGCGGGCGTCGGGCGCCGCTCTGCGGGCGCATCTGCATGAATCTCTGCATGGCGGATGTCACCAATATTCCCGGCGCCGTAGCCGGCGATGAGGCGGTTCTGCTGGGCCGGCAGGGCGACGACCGGATCACGGTCGAGCAGATGGCCGATTGGCTGGGGACGATATCTTACGAAGTCTTGACGCTCCCCAAAGCTGCCTGGCAGCGGATCGAAGTCGCCGATGCTTGAGCGCCTGCGCGGCTGGTTCGACAAGCAGCCCGGCGACGGGTCGATCGATCCTGCCTGCATCCAGCGCGCCGTCTGCTTGCTGCTGGTCGCTGCCGCCCGGGCTGACGGACATTTCGCCGTGGACGAGGCGCGCGAGATTGCGCGATTGGTGAGCCGGCGTTTCGCGCTGCCGGCCGCCGAGACCGCCGAGCTGGTTGCCGCGGCGGCCGCTGCCGAGACGAAGGACCTCTATCCCGCCACGCGCCTGCTGACCGAGCGTCTCGACCGCGCGCAACGGCGCGAGGTGCTCGCCCTGATGTGGCAGGTGGTCTATAGCGACGGCAAGCTAGAGGCTCACGAAGAAGCCTTGATGCGTCGTGCGGCCCGCTTGTTGGACGTTCCGCCGCGTGATCTCGTCGCCTTGAAACTCGCCGCCCGCCAGGACCCGGGCGGGGATTGACGTCGCCGGACCCGGCGGGCGAAATGGCACTACCAGCTAAATGTCAAGAAATCGTGAGCTTTGCGGCGCCGGACCGGGTGGGCTTCGCTCGGCGGCGAATCAGGGGAATGTTTGGAGGCGGGACACCGGAAAGCCGCCGTGGGCGCGTTGATTAAGTTCTTGTTTAAATGCATTTTAATCGATTGGCCGGTCTCCCGTGACAAGGGGAGGACGCAGCCGCCGCCATGCCGCTGATTGAGCAGGACGGCCTGCGCGTGTTAGAATCGTCCGGTTGTGGCCATGTCTGATTGCCTGTTAACCATCCCCTGGAGGATCACGATGGACACGAGGTTCATGCGGACCGTGCTGACCGTCCTGGCGCTCGCCAGCCTGACGGTCGCCGCGCAGGCTGCCTGGATTGGCCTGGACGGCGCCGAATACAGCGAACCGCGGATCACTGTTAGCGACGTTGCATTCGGCCGCACTCAGGTCGAGATCGAGGTGCCCGGCCTCGCAATCGAGACCGTGATGATCGGAGGGCAGGAATACGCCCAGATCATGTTGCCCGGCCACGTGCAACTGCTCGACCATGGCGAGCCCATGCTGCCCTACCTGACGACGAGCCTGATCATCCCAGATCAAGGCACGCCCTGGGTTCGCATCCTCAAGACCGAATACCGCGAGTTTACGACTTCGCCGCCGGAACCCGGCCGCGGCGCCATCTTGCGTTCGGTGGATCCGGCCACTGTTCCTTACGAGTTCGGTCCGGCGTACGACGGCGGCGTCTTCCCGGCCGAGATCGCGAGCGTGTCCGATCCCTACATCGTGCGCGATTATCGCGGCGCGAGTGTCCGCTTGTTCCCCGTCCAGTGGGACGCCGACCGCGGCATCCTGAGGGTGCTGCAAAGCGTGACGTACGAAGTGGTGACCGAGGGACAGGGCGGCGTCAACGCCAAGGAGCCGAGCTTCCGTCCGATCTACCGCACCTTCGCCAGTCTATACGCCCAGCAGTTCGCCAACTACGACAACGCGGCGAAATACGAGCTCAACAGCGCCGAAGGGCCCATGCTGATTGTCTGTTACGACGCCTTCGCGGGCGCGATGCAGCCGTTCATCCAGTGGAAGATGGAGCGCGGCCTCGAGGTCGAGTTGATCACCACGAGCAGCGTCGGCGGCACGGTCGCTGGCATTCAGAACGCTATTACGACCCGCTACAACAGCCCCGAGGGCCTGGCATACGTGATCCTGGTGGGCGACGGGCCGCAGGTGCCGCATTACAGCGGCGCCTATGAAGGCGCGAACGACGACACGCGCTACATGCGTCTGGCCGGCACCGACGTCTATCCCGATGGTCTGATCAGCCGCATTTCGGCCACGACCGCAGCGCAGGTCGCCACGCAGGTCGTCAAGTTCGTCACCTACGAGCGCGACATCGTGGCGCCGGCCGACTGGACGCACATGGGCACCGGCATCGCCAGCAACGAAGGCAGCCCTTCGGACATCACGCGAGCCGAATGGCTGCGGGCGGACCTGCTGGCCTACAACTTCACGCACATCGACGGGATCTATCAAGGGCAGGGCGGCAGCACCGCCGCCATCGCGGCCGCGATCAACGACGGCCGCTCCCTGGTCAACTACATCGGCCACGGCTCGGGCACCGCCTGGAACAGCGTCACCTTCACCAACAGCAACGTGCACGCGTTGACCAACACCGCCTGGCCCTGGATCATCGACGTGTCCTGCCTCAACGGCGGGATCTCGGCGATCGGCGAGAGCTTCGCCGAAGCCTGGATGCGCGCCGGCTCGGAAGCGCAGCCGCATGGTGCGATCGGCATCTACTCCGCCTCCACGAGCACGCCGTGGGTGCCGCCGTGCGTGATGCAGACCGAGGTTGTCGATCTGCTCTGCGCCGAGGCCAGCCAGGTGCTCGGCGTGCTGGTGCATGGCGGCATCATGAAGGTGCTCGATACCTATGGCCAATCGGGCTCCGGCCTGCAACTCGTCGAGCAGTACAACCTCTTCGGCGACTGCTCGCTGCTTGTGCGCACCGCGTCGCCGGCGACGCTCGAGGTCGCCCACCAGCCGATCGTGCCGCTGTTTACGCCGACGTTCGCCGTGAACGCGGGTCAGCCGAACATGACCGTGACCCTCAGCGGCAACGGCGTGATCTACGGCACGGGCACGACCGACGAGTCCGGTCAGGTGGTCCTCGAGATGATCCGCGAGGTGGACACCGTCGGCGAGGTCACGTTGACCGTGTTCGGATACAACGTCGAGACGTACCGCGTCACCCTGTTGGCCGTGGTGCCGGCGAATATCGCGATCGAGCCGGCGACGGTGCCGGTCGGCGAGACGACCGACGTGACCGTGACGGTGACCGATCCGGACACCGGCCTCGGCATGGACAACGTGATGATCGACATCCGCGGCTTCGGGTTCAACTGCGAGCCCGTGCAGACCGACGCCGACGGCCAGGTCACGATCAGCGTGACGCCTGAGTTCGGCGAAGATTTGTTGGTCCGCGGCCAGGAGATCGGCGAGAGCTACTATCTGTTCACCGAACCTCTGCCGGTCACCGGCGCGGCGACCTTGACGCGGCCGTCAGTGGAGGCCGCCGTGCCCTCGATCGGCATGATCGGCAGCTTGACGCCGCACATCCTGGGCGAGGTGACCGCGTCGGTGCGCGAGTGGGGCTTCACGCTGCGCCTGCAGGGCGGCGGCCTCGATCTCGTCGAGGACACCGAGACCAATCAGATCGTCGTCATGGTCACGCCCAGCGAGCTCTCGCCCGTCACCGCGACCTTGACCAAGGCGGGGTATACGATCTATCAACAGACCATCCCGATCCTGGCGGCCTTCGGCGCGCTCGCCGGCACCGTGGTCGACGCGGACCAGGGCGATCTGCCGCTGGCCGGCGTTCGCATTGTCGGTTTCGAAGCCGGCGCCGACCCCAGCGGCACGCCGTTGTTCGACCTCTTGACCGCGGCCGACGGCACCTACAGCTACGGCGAAGAACTGCCCGTCGGGTTCTACGACCTCTACGTGACCAAATTCGGCTACCTGCCGTCCATGGAGACGTACTTCGTGCTATTTGGCGCCAACGATCATCAGATCGCCGTTTACCAGGCGCCGAGCGGCATGATTACCGGCACCGTGACGGCCGTCGAGGACGGCAGTCCGCTGGACGCGACCATCCGCGTGTATCGCACCGACACCGGCGAACTGTACCACACGGCCGTAACCGATCCGGCTACGGGCGAGTTCACGACCACGGCGTTGCCGTACTTCGACTACAGCCTGATCGTGCGCAGCTTCCGCCGGATTCCGCAAACGCGGACCGTCACGGTGGATGCCGAGGTGATCCAGCAGGACTTCCAGCTCGAGCCGACCCAGGGTGATATCCTGGTGCTGAACGACAATAGCACGGTCGCGCGGTTCGAGGAGCCCAAGTACGACAAACACGGCCAACTCATGGCCCCGGGATATCAAGGTGAACCAGACCGCGCCGCCGCCGATATCGTGACGGCGCTGGATGACCTCGGCTATACCGTGACCATGGAAGCGGCCAGCAGCAGCGACCCGGCAACCTGGACGCTCTACGACCTGGTCATCGTGTCCAGCGGCGCCAACACCTCCCCGCTTACCGACTCGGCCTTGCGTCTGGCGTTGACCGCCTACCGCGCCGCTGGCGGCAAACTCCTCGTCGAGGGCGGCGAGGTGGCCTACCGCATGCAGAACACCGACTCGGCGTTCATGAACAACGTGCTGAAAGTCACGCAATGGAACGGCGACAACGGCGGTCACGTGACTGTCGTCGACCCGTCGCACTATGTCATGAGCGTGCCGAACGTGATCACCGGTCCGTTGAGCTTGAACTATACCGGCTACGGAGCGGCCGACTACGTCACACAGGCCGCCGCGGCCGTGCGGGTGGGCGGCTGGACGAACCAGACCACTCGCGCCAGTGTGATTTGCTACGACGAGAATCCTGATCCGCAGGGCGGACAGTTCGTGTTCTTCACCTTCAACTACAGCACGTTGGCCAGCAGCCGCATCGATCTCCTGCACAATGCGATCAACTGGTTGATCACGCCGGAGTTCGGCAACTGCGCCGCCGCCGGCGTCGCCCAGTTGCAGAACCAGACCGATCACGCGGGGATTACCATTCGGGCCATTCCCGGAGGCGCCTCGACGGTCACCGGTGCGGACGGTTCGTTCACCTTGAGCGGGCTCTACGCCGGCACGTATGTGGTGTCGGCCAGTAAGGAAGGCTGGGCGACCGACACCGTCGAAGTGACGCTGCAGGCGGGCGAGACGATCGAAGGGCTCGCCTTCCTGCTGGTCCCAGTGGTCGTCTCCGAACACTGCGTATCGCCGAACCTGCCGATCGTGGATTACCAAAGCACGACATCGACCATCGACCTGGATCTGAACGCCACAGTGGCCGACATCGCGGTCTACGTGGACATCAGCCACACCTACATCGGCGATCTGCGCGTCCTGCTGCGAGCGCCGAGCGGACTGGAAGTTATCCTGCACAACCGCACCGGCGGCTCCACGGACGACATCGTCGGTTGGTATCCTGATACGCTGACACCCTTCGAAAGCCTGACAGGCATGGTCGGTCAGCAGATCGCGGGCACTTGGAGCCTCGTGGTCAACGACCTCGCCGGAGGCGACTCGGGCACATTCAACGAGTGGTGCCTGCGTCTGACCTACGGCGTCAGCGGCCCCACGCCCGTGGGCGACGAGGTGCCGCCTGTTCTGGCGCTGGCGGGGAACTTCCCGAACCCGTTCAACCCGATGACGGCCATCCAGTTCTCGGTGCCGGCCGCCCAGCAGGTCGAACTGGCGGTCTACGACGTGCGCGGACAGAAGGTTTGCACGCTGTTGCGCGACGTTGTGCCCGCCGGCAGCCATACGGTCACCTGGCGGGGCCACGATGATGCGGGCCGGCAGGTGGCGAGCGGCACGTATTTCTACCGGATGACCACGGATGGCCAGTCCCTGGTCAAGAAGATGATGCTATTGAAATAAGCCGCGCGCAGCCCGCGCAAACCGGGTTGCCGAGACGACAGGCCCCGGCCGCTTGCGGCCGGGGCCGCCTTGCGTCATGATACCGGCATGCATGTCGGCCTACTCAGTTCGCAGCTCGGTTATTACGGCGGCGAGATCCATTTGCTGGACCTGGCCAGCGAGCTGCACGCGCGCGGCCACCGCGTAAGTTGTCTGGTGCGCCCCGACAGCGAGCTGGCCGCCCGCCTGGCCGGCGCTGAGCTGCCGGTTTATTCGCTGCGGCTGCTGGATTGGTACGAACCGGTCGGCATGACCGCCTTGCATCGCCGCCTGCGTCGGTTGCGGCCGGATATCCTGCACACTCACAATCCGCGCGATTACTACATCGCTGCGGTGGCGACCGCGGGGTTGCCCGTGCGCAACGTGGGCACGCGCCACCAACTGTATCCGATCGCCTGCCCGCGGCTGAAGCGGCCGTTTCTGCGCCGTTTCGCCGCCATGATCGCCGTCAGCGAAGCGGTTCGCGACGGGTTGCTCGCCTCGGGCTTGCCGGCGAACCGGCTGGTCACGGTTCCCAACGGGATTCGACGTCCCGATGCACCGCAGCCGCTCTCCGATCTGCAGCGCGAGTTGGGCTTGCCCCAGCGAAGCGGACCGCTGGTCGGCAGCGTAGGGCGCTTGTGTCCGACCAAAGGAATGGATTGCCTGCTCCGCGCCGCCGCCTTGTTGCGCGGACGTTGGCCGGGGCTGCAGGTCGTGCTGATCGGCGGCGAGGACGGCGATCGGCATTTCGGCCGGCGCCTGCGCTGTCTGGCGCGCGATCTTGGGCTGGCCGTACATTTCTGCGGTTATCGCGAGCAGGCTGCCAGGTTCTTGCCGGCATTCGATGTGCTGGCCGTGCCGTCGCGCGCCGAACCATTCGGACTGGTGACGCTGGAAGCGTTGGCGCGCGGCGTCCCGGTCGTGGCGACCCGGTCCGGCGGCAGCCGCGAGATCGTGCGCGACGGCCGCGAAGGACTGTTGGTGCCGCCGGACAATCCGCCGGCGCTCGCGGCGGCCCTCCATCGCCTGCTGGCCGAT
>JAQULN010000055.1 GCA_028718575.1 Candidatus Krumholzibacteriia bacterium
CACGCCGACAACGGCTAACAGGACGGTTCGCGGCACGACCACCGCGACGGCCGCCTGACGCACCATCAGATCGAGAAAGCCTTCAACCGCCCAGTAGTTGAGCGTGAACAGCGAGAGCGGCCGCACTGCCGCGGGCAGGGATTCGGCCGGGAACATGCTGCCGCCCAACACGCTCATCAGCATGACCACGAGCCAGCTCATGATGCCCGCCTGCTTCTCCGTGCATACGAGCGCCACGACCACGGTCATCAACCCCGCGGCGGCCAGCGCGAAACAAACCGCGTGCAAGAGAATCCACAGGACGGGCAAACGACCGGCAAACCAGCCGAACGCCGTCCCCGCCAGCAGCAGAATCGCCATGACAACGACGCCGAACGCCACCGCGAAGACCGTCTTCGCCGCGACCAGAAACGCAACGCTCGCCGGCGTCGCGAGCTGGCGGCGGAGCATGCCCGTACGCTGGTCTTCATACAGATCGGTGACAGCGCGGATAGCCACGAACAGCACGCTCATCACGCTCACCATGACCAGCACGTAGCCGAAGACACTGGCGCTCGGACCGCCGCCGTCCGCATCTTTTTCTTTTTCGCGGACCACCCGCACGAGCGGCGGAAAGAGTATGGTCTCGGCCCGGGTCATCTCGCTGTAGATTTCGCCGGCCACGGCGGTGACCAGGGCCACCGGCGGCATTGTCTCGGCCTGCAGCAGGTCGCGCCAGGCGGCGAGCCCGGCGCCCAGGGTCTTGACGGCCACGTCCAGGTACGTCGCAATGACTTCGGTCCCCTGTTCGATGATTTCCGGCTTGATGCTCTCGGCCGGGTTGCGGATTAGTTGCAGCGCGGAGTCTCGTCCGTCCAAGAGGTCGTCCGTCAAGCCTGCAGGGATGATCAACATGGCCGAGGCTTCGCCTTGTTCCATGCGGGCGAAACCGTCCTCGCCGACCATCTCGATCTCGATCCGCGGACTGCGGTCCCGGGAAGGATTAGCGCCCGAAAGAAAATGGCCTAACAATCCGTCTTCGCGGTCGAGCACAAACACCTTGATCGCGGAGATACCTTGGCCACCGCCCCCGCTCACCGCGCCGACCAGACCCGCCATCAGAAACGGGAACAGCAACATGACCAGCGTGCTTGCCGGGCTCCGCCAGCGGCGGATCAAATCCTTGCGAATGAGGATCCAGAGCATACGGCCTCCTCAATCGCGCAGGTCGCGGCCGGTGAGTTTGAGGAAGAGGTCCTGCAGGTTCGGCTCCTTGATCGTCACGTCGCTGAGCTGCAAACCGCTGTTGTAGAGGACCTCGAGCACGGCGCCCACGCCGGCGCGGCCGCGCGGCACATTGAGCAGGGCGCGTCCGTCGTCGATCTCCAGCGCCCGCAGTTCTGCGCTGCGCTCGACAACCGCGGCGACCGTCTCCTTCGCGAAACCGCCTTGCACAGTCAACACGCTGCCTTCGCCGAGTTCCGCCTTGAGCGTGTCGATGGTGCCCTGGGCGTGAATCGTGCCGTGATCCATGATCGCCAGCTCGTCACACAACGATTCGGCCTCTTCGAGGTAGTGCGTGGTATAGAGCACGGCCGCGCCGCGCGCCGCGAGGTCGCGCACGACTGCGAGCACGTTGATCCGCGCCTGCGGGTCGATACCGACGGTCGGCTCGTCGAGCAGCACGAGCTTGGGCTCGTGAACCAGTCCCAAGGCCAGGTTCAAACGCCGCTTCATGCCGCCGGAGAAATTGCGCACCGGCTCGCGGGCGCGGTCGGCCAGACCGACCACGGCGAGCAGCTCGTCGCGGCGGGCGGCGAGCGCTCTGCCGCGCAGGCCGTAGATGCCGCCCCAGAAGTCGATGTTCTCGCGCGCCGTAAGATCTTCATAAAGCGCAATCTCTTGCGGCACGACCCCCAGGCGCCGCTTCACCGCCGCCGGATCGGCGGCCAGGTCGATGCCGTCGACCCGGACGCTCCCCTGAGCGGGCGGCACCAGACCGGCGATCATGGAGATCGTCGTGGTTTTACCGGCGCCGTTGGGTCCGAGCAGGCCGAAGATCCGACCGCCGGCGACCTCCAAACTCACATCCGCGACGGCGCGGATGTCTCCGAAGTTCTTCGAGAGATTCTGGACCTTGAGCATGGCGGGCGAGCCTCCGCTGGCAGGTAGACCGAACTTGACGGCCGTCTCGTACGGTCTGCGGTCCTGAAGGTTGCGCGATCGGTCCGGGCCGGGACTCTACCGAACCGCG
Organism: Candidatus Krumholzibacteriia bacterium; assembly: GCA_028718575.1. Lineage (GTDB taxonomy): Bacteria > Krumholzibacteriota > Krumholzibacteriia > LZORAL124-64-63 > LZORAL124-64-63 > Glo-17. The sequence continues at coordinate 2,234 of JAQULN010000055.1, forward strand.
ACCGAGAATGCAAACCTGACTTGACGCGGCGCGCGGCCCGCGTGGGGATCGATTCTGCATCCGGAACTATTCAAACAGCGCTGGATATCACCCCCCTCGTGCGTTGGGCGTCTCTGGACTTCCCCACAACCGAGAGAGGACCGTTCATGTTCAAGAACCGGACCGATCACGACCTGCTCCGCGTGCTGGCGCTGGTGTTCATGGTCGCCACCGCGGCGGCACAGGATGCTCCCAAGACGGTCGCGCCATCCCAAGCCGCCGACGCCCCGGATCCGGCATCGACACCGGAACCCGCGGATCCGTCGACCCCCTCGATCGACCTGACCGGGGTCTGGCAGCTCGACGGCGCGCGTAGCGAGGACCTGCAGGAACGCCTGCAGAAACTAATGGAGCGACAACGCAAAGAACGGAGTGCGTCCGCAGACCGCGACGACCGCGGCAACCAGGGTCCGGAAATGTCGGGCCGCAGCGGTATGGGGCGGCCCGGAGGCGGGATGGGCGGCGGTATGACCGGCGGTATGGGCAGCCGCGGCGGCGGTCGTCCGTCGGATCGCTCGGGTGGCGATACCGGCCCACCGCAGGCACCGCCGACGTCGGCCGGACCCGGCGCGCTCCGAGGTCTCGCCGGCAACTCGGCCACGCTGTTGATCAGCCACGATGGCCCGCGGATCGAGGTCATCGATGGCAGCGATGAGCTCGCGGTCTGGGTTCCCGATGGCAAACCTGTCGTCCGGGCCGCCCCGCGCGGAGCCGGCGGCGACAGCGGCGTCATCACCGATCGCGCGTGGTGGGACGGTTCCGTGCTGGTGCTCGAGACCGTGAATCCGCGCTACACGCTGACTCGTAGACTGCAACGCGAGCCGGGAAGTCAGGACCTTGTCGTGGAAATCACCGTGACCATGGCGCGCACCGACGATTCTGCAACCGCCCGCCTGGTCTATCGCAGGGCATGATCGACGACCGACGCCGGCATAACGACAACACTAACTTGCGGGTAGACATATCGGAATGATAAAATATGTCACGATAAGCAGTATAACGTTTCAACAAGGAGACAACTCAATGCAACACTTCCGGAAATCATTCCTGGTCAGCATCTCCCTACTGTCCCTATTGCTAGGAGCTTGCAGTAACGAATCGCCGGTAGCACCGTCGCTCGACTCGGAATCGTTCCCCGCGGACGCAGCAAACAAGGCTGCTAGCGCCGTGGGTATCCAATCGGCCACCCTGCACATCTTCGCCCAGATGACCAATGACGCGCCGGTCAACGTCCATCGGGTCACCTCGCCGTGGGACGAGGCCACCACGACGTGGAACACGTTCGGCGGCGCCTATGCGCCTGAGATCGTGAATTCCTTCGCGGTCGATGTCGCTGGCTGGCGAACGGTCGACGTGACCGGCTTGGTCACTGACTGGGCCTGCGGCGCCCAGGAAAACTTCGGTCTTCTGCTCGACCAGACCGGCGACGGCACCCCCTGGGCGCGCTACAGCAGTCGCGAGGGCGCCAACAGCCCCTTCCTGGAGATCTGCTTCCTGCTAGCCGACGGTGAGGTCGTTTGCGAATCGGTCGTGGCGATCGCCGACACCTACATCTGGGAGTTGCACCCGGACACGCCGCGCGGCGACCAGATCGTTCTGTACTCCGGCTGGTCTCCGCCGTACGAACTCGAAAAGCAGAGCCTGCTGTTGTTCGAGGTCCCCGAGCTACCTGACGAGCCCGGCGACGGTTGCACGCGGACGCAGGGTTACTGGAAAACGCACTCGGAGTTCGGCCCGGCGCCCTACGACGCCGTGTGGGCGATGCTTCCCGATGGCGCCAGCACGCCGTTCTTCCTCAGCGGGCAGACGTACCACCAGGTTCTGTGGACACCGCCGGCGGGCGGCAACGCTTACTATGTACTCGCCCACCAATACATCGCAGCCCAGTTGAACGGACTTGCGGGCGCGGATTTCACCGCCGCCCAGACAGCGTTCGATGCCGCCACGGAACTGTTCACCACCCGGACACCGGCGCAAGTCGCCGCTCTGCGCGGCGCCGCGCGGGCTCAAGTAGTCGCCCTGGCCCAGACGCTCGACGACTATAACAACGGTCTGATCGGCCCAGGTCATTGCGACGACGACGAGAGCGAATAGTTGCGCTGCGCTCGACGGCGGCTGACGCACCGAACCATGGAACCCCCGGCAGCCCTGATCGCCGGGGGTTCCTTCTGGTGTTCAGCGGCGCTGCAGGAACTTCGCCTCGGCCCAGGCCACGATGCTGCCGGCCAAGGACAATTCCGCGCGCAGGCGGTGCAACGGCGGTTTGGCCGCGAGCACCCAGGCTTTGATGTCCACGGCCGCATCGCAAGGAACCGATTGCAGGTATCGCACATGAAGGTCGCCGGTGACCGCCTGGACGCCCCGATGAAACAGGCAGTGGGTCATGGCGGCGTCCAGCAGCGAGGCGATGACCCCGCCGTGCAGGATGTCCCCGTAACCCTGCAGATCCGCATGGGCCTGGAACCGCGTCGTGACCGCGCCGTCTCCGGCAGCCTGGAACGACAGGTTCAACGACCGCGGGTTCTGGCTGCCGCAAAGCATACACCGGCTGTGGTCGTTCCGGGCGCTGACGGTCGCGGCGTGGCGCACGCCTTCAGTGATCACAGGCATTCTCCCCCGATTGCAGCGTGCCGGCCAGATACGCCGCCGCCAGGTTCTCCGGCGTTTCGACCGGCGCGCCAACCAGAACCTCGATCCCGTGACTCGTGAACAAAGCCTGCGCTCGCTGTCCCATGCCGCCGGCGATGATCACCGTTGCGCCGCGCTCGGCCAGCCAGGCTGGCAGCATCCCTGGTTGGTGCGGCGGCGCGTCGACGTCGCTGCGGCCCGTGACGTTACGGCCGGCCGGGTCGACATCGAGCAGCGCAAAACACTCGCAATGTCCGAAGTGCATCGCCAGGCGACCTGCTGCCAGGGGAACTGCGATTTTCATGGATTTGGTCCTCCTTGGGTCTTGAGGTTGTGGCCGAAGCCGGGGCGACGGCCTTCATTCGTCGCTTTCTCGCTTTCTGTAGGCGCCGTGATGATTGACGCGGCCAGGCGCTGCCAGATTTGCGCGATGTCCACGGCCGAAAGGGCGTCGGTCTCGACGACGGCCCGTTGGCGAATCTGGGCCACTGTCACCGCGGGGTCATAGCGCACGCGGCCGACAACGTCGGCTCCGGCCGCGCGCGCGCGATCCTCGATGTGTTCGGTCATGGCCGGATTGAGGTCCCACTTGTTCACGCAAACTGCGGTCGCGATGCCGAAATGCCTGGTCAGCGCGAGGACCCGCTCCAGATCGTGCTCGCCGGACAGGGTGGGTTCGGTAACGACCACGACCAGGTCTGCGCCCGTCACCGATGCGATCACCGGGCACCCGATTCCCGGCGGACCGTCCACGATAATCCAGGGGAATCCACCGGCCTCGGCAAGGCCGCGCGCCTGCTGGCGGACCACGGTGACGAGTTTGCCGGAGTTTTCCGCCGCGACGCCCAATCGCGCGTGGACCAGGGGACCGCAGCGCGTGTCGGAAACCATCCATTCGCCGCTCAACCGCTCGGGAAACGCGATCGCTTGCGCCGGACAGAACCGAACGCAGACCCCGCAGCCTTCGCACGCCGCCGGATCGACGGCGTAGATCAATCGGTTCGCAGACTCCGGTGCCGCGCTGTCCGTCGCGGACTCCGGATTCGCAGATACGGCGATCGCATCGAAACGGCAGAGGTCCCGGCAGATCCCGCAGCCAGTGCAAGCGGCAGCGTCGATCACCGCCATGTGGCCGCACCGAAACTCATGACGCTCCTTGATCCGCGGCGACAGAACCAGATGCAAATCGGCAGCGTCCACGTCGCAGTCGGCGATGACCGCGCGTTCGGCCAGAACCGCAATCGATGCCGTCAGGCTCGTCTTGCCCGTGCCCCCTTTGCCGCTGATGACCACGAGTTCCTTCATCGCCGCACCTGCCGGCCGGCGAGCGGCGCCGCCAGTGTTTTATCCAGAAGGCTGCGGAAGAGTTCGCGGTACTCGGGCAACACGTCGACGATCAGTCCGCCGCGAGAATAGGTTTCCGCAATGCGTCGATCGTCGGGAATCGCCAACAGCACCGGGACGTCTTGCGCGTGACAATAGGCATGCACGCGGTCATCGCCGGCGTCAGCGCGGTTGATCACGACGCCGAACGGCAAGCCCAGTTCCCGCACCAGAGCCACCGCGAGTTCGAGATCGTGGAGGCCGAAGGGTGTCGGTTCGGTGACCAACACCACGAAATCCGCCCCGCGCAGCGTCGTGACCACGGGGCAGGAGGTTCCGGGCGGTGCGTCGAGAATCGCAGGCCGGTCGGTCCGCAAACGTGCCGTCACCGCACGGATCAACGGCGGCGCCATGGCCACGCCGATATCGAGCCGTCCCTGGATCAGCGTGATGCCGTCGGTCCTCAAGGTCTCGACAACGCCAATACGCCGCGCGACCTCTGTGATGGCCTGCCGGGGACAGACCATCGCGCAGCCACCGCAGCTGTGGCACAGCTCGGGAAAAACCAGTGGCACAGTGCCGAACGAGACGATCGCATGGTAGGCACAGAACGCGCCGCACTCGCCGCAACCGTCGCATCGCGACTCGTCGATCTGCGGCACGCCGGTGGTGATCGTCTCGGTCCGCACCCTCGCTCCCGGCAGGAACAGGTGCGCGTTCGGCGCCTCCACATCACAGTCGGCGATCTGGATCTCCGCGCCGTAGATCCGTGCCAGGTTCACCGCGACCGTCGTCTTGCCGGTGCCGCCCTTGCCGGATGCGATGGCGAGAATCATCAACGATCCCTCTGCGAGCCACGACCACCGCCGCCGTCGTTGCGGCTTCCTCGTTGCCGCGCTGTGTCTTCATCCACGTCGTCCTGCCACCCGTTGCGCGTAGTCGACAGGCAATCGAATCTCCCGACATAGGGTTTGAGGTCCAGCAAAGGCGTGCCGTCGAGAACATCCACCCCGGCAACGTGCAGCACGGATCCTTCGCGGCGCAGCAACTCGACGACGCTCAACCCGATCGCATTGGGTCGCCGCGGCGCGCGCGTCGCGAACACGCCGCGTTCCACATCTTGCAGAAAGGGTTTGACCAGAAGCCGCGCGGGCCCAGAGCGGTGGAAGTGGTAGATCAAATATATGTGTGAGAAGCCGTCCAGGTCCCGCAGTCCTTCCGTAAACTCCGGGATAACCTCAACCCGACCGAGGCAATCTGCGGCATATACAGGCTGGATCGGCGTCTGTTCAGCAACGGTATGCTCGCTTCTGATCACACCGATCGACCGGTATGTGATCGCCGCCTGACTCACGCCCAGTGCCCCTGGACATCGGCGGCGGCGGCTTCGGCAAGCTCTTGGGCGCAGTACTTCGCGAGGGCTTCGGCAACCGTCGAGGCATCGGTGTGATACACTTTGATCCCAGCCGCTTTCAGCACGCGAAACGCCTTCGGACCGCAATGACCGGTGACCAGCGCCTGAATGCCGAGGCGCGCGACGGTTTGCGCGGCCTGAATGCCCGCCCCTTGTGCCGCACTGAGATTCTGCTCGTTATCGATCACCGTGAACTCGTTCGCATCCAGATCGTAGACGATAAACTTCGCGGCCCGCCCGAATCGGCTGTCCAGCGGCGCGTCGAGCGTGGTGCCGGTTGTCGTGAACGCGATCTTCATTCTAGTGCCCTTTCGGCTGAAGGGTATGCAAATCCCGCTCGCCACGGTGGCCGCGTGGAACTCGCCCTCGCGCGTGCGGCCCGCGGTTACTCGGCGTTGCGCTGGTCTTCAATCTCCTGCAAGCGCTGTTGTACAGCCGCCAGTTCAGTCTGCAATGCTGCCGCTTGATTCCGCAGCGCCTGGAGTTCCAGAGCCTGGTTCGGTTGCGGGCCGGATACGGCACCGCCGGCTGCTGGCGCATAGCCGAATGGCGTTGGCGCTTGGCCGAACCGCAACCAGCCCGGTAGGCCGGTAGCGTGGAACATGTTCCGCCAACCGCGACCTCCGCCTCGGTTTCCGAAACCGCCGCCGCGGCCGCCGCCGCCCATTCCGAAGCCCCGACCACCACCAGGATTCGTAAACCCCGGCGCGGTGAACCCGGCACAGTAGCCGGCGCCGCGGCCAGTCAGCGGTCCCATCCCCATGGGTCCGGTTCGATCTCCCCTAGGCATCGTCGCACCTTCCTTTGTCTGCCGCGCCGACGACGGCGACCGCAGCAACCCGGCATGGCGTACACGTCGCGCCGCAAGCTGCCGTCGAGCCAAGCCTGGACGACCTCGCCGAGATCGCCGGTCACGAAGGGAAACACCTTGATTCCGTAAGCTTCGACCAAATCATGCATGGGCCGGGAAATCGCCCCGCAAATCAGCATGCCGACTCCCAGCTCCACGAGTTTCAGAACCTTCTGGACGGGCAGTTCTCCGGTCAACGTCACGTCGGAATGTCCCGTGATCCGCCCGCCCGCGGCTTCGACGAGGTGGATCTGCCGCGCGGTGTCGAAGACCGGCGCGATCCGTTGCTGCCAGTAAGCGAAGGCTGCGTTCACGGTGCGGCTCCCGTCTCGTCCGGCATCCAACGCGCGTCCGCCAGCGCGCTCTGATGCCGCGCCGGCAATCAATCGACCTGCAATTGACGCGCCAACGCCGTCGACCCGGCCGCAAGACGGATAGAATATTGTCATTGTTATAGATAAGGCTGATGATCCATCCACCCGCCACCATCATATAGTTGCGTTATCACTACTGGACAAAACATAAACAGTTGCACTATCGCTACTCTATCTCGTCGCGGCGCTGCCGGCCGTCGCGCGCGGGCAATTCGATCCCCAGCCTCTTGACGCGGCGAAAGAACGTCGTCTTGTGAATGCCGAGATCGCGCGCGGCCGCCAGGCGATTGCCGCCGTTGCGCGCGAGCGCGGCGCGAATGGCTTGGGCGTCGAGAACGTCGTGTGCCGAGCGCACACCGCGTTCAGCACTTTCCATTTCCGCGCCGCGGGACCTCAGTTCCGCGGGCAAGTGCCCGATGCCGATCACGCTCTCGTCGCAGAGGATGAATGCGCGTTCGATCGCGTTGGCCAACTGGCGGATGTTGCCCGGCCAGTCGTGCGCCATGAGCAGCGACAGCGCCTCCGGCGAGACGCCGGTGACCGCCTTGCGTTGTAAGCGATGCAGCCTCGCGAGGATCAGATCCACAAGCAGCGGGATATCTTCATTGCGCCGGCGCAGCGGCGGCATTTCCAACCTGATCACATTGACGCGGTAGTAGAGATCCTCGCGGAAAAGTCCCCGCTCAACCAGATTGGCGAGATCCTTGTTGGTCGCTGCCAGCACCCGCACATCAGCGGTCTCGCTATGGGTTGATCCCAACGGCTCGTAAGTGCGTTCCTGCAGGACGCGCAACAGGCGCACTTGCAGCGCCGGGCTGATCTCGCCGATCTCGTCGAGTAAGATCGTACCGCCTTTGGCCTGGGCGAAACGGCCTGGTTTGTTCCCCTGCGCTCCGGTAAACGCCCCAGCCTTGTAACCAAACAACTCCGATTCGAGCAGCGTGTCCGGCAATGCCCCGCAATTGACGGCAACGAACGGACCTTGCTGCCGCGGGCTGAGCGCATGCAACGTGCGCGCGATCAGTTCCTTGCCGGTGCCGGTCTCGCCGAGGATCAGCACCGTGCTGGGGCTCGCGGCAATGGCCGGTAGAACCTCAAAAATACGCTGCATCAGGGGGCTGCGGCTGGTCAGGTCGCCGACCCGAAACCTGCCTGACAACTCTTGGCGTAGCGCCTCGACCTCGGACAGATCGCGAAACGTTTCGACGCCGCCGATCACGTGGCCTTTTCTGTCGCGCAAGACCGCGGTCGAGAGACTGATGGGCGTGCGGTTGCCGCCGGCGTCGACGATGTACGCGGATTTGCCGATGACCGGCTTGCCGGTTTGTAGGGTTTGCTGAAGCGCACATTCGGCGCCGCAAAGGCTGGAACGGAACACGTCACAACAGCGCCGGCCCAACGCTTCGGCGCGCCGCACGCCCGTGATCTGCTCCGCCGCCCGGTTGAACGTCGTGATGCGCCACTCGCGGTCCACGGTAAACACCCCGTCGGAAATGCTCTCAAGGATGGTTTCCGTCGGGTTGTGGACCCTCGGCGGAGGCGCTTTCTTTCGAGAACTCATCGTCGACACCCTATTGGTCGTTCGGACCTGTATTCCAGGAGGCCGGGTCGCTACAACATAACATACGCTGCGCAAGGATCCCCAGTCTCTCCTGGATTCCGACGGTTGCGCTGCCGAATATTCATTCCGAACCTTGGGTATCAGGCCATCGAGGAGGACACGCCGTGGCGGTCAACAAAAAGCTATTCCTGCACGAAGAAATCATGCTCCTGGCTCTGCGGGATCGGGAGGGAACCGTCGCCGCCGGCTCAACCTACCACTACGCGATCGGCGGCGCGATTCTCGCCGAACTCATGTTGCAGAAACGCCTCGAGGTCGAGAAGGACGGAAAGAAGCGATTCGCCCGAGTGGTGAATCGAACGCCGATCGGCAACTCTCTGCTCGACGACTGTTTGACGAAACTCGCCGCCGCCAAGAAACGCGCGCAACTGTCGACATGGGTCTCACGGTTCGCCAACACGAAGAATCTCAAGCATGTGGTCGCGGGGCGCCTGGCCGAGCGCGGCATCCTGCGGATCGACAAGGACAAGGTGCTCGGCATCTTCACGCGGACCATCTATCCGGAAGTGGACCCCGCGCCTGAGCGCACGCTGCTCGCGCGGCTCGAGCGCGCGATTTTTTCCGAGCGAGCCGACGTCGCACCGCGGACGGCCGTGCTCGTTTCGCTGGCCAACAGCGCCGATCTTCTGCGACTCGCCTTCGACCGCAAGCAGCTCAAGAGCCGCCGGTCGCGCCTCGAGCAGATCTGTAACGGCGAGTCGACCGGTAAGGCCACGCGCGAGGCCATCGAGGCCATGCAGGCGGCTGTGATGGTTGCCTGCATCATGCCGGCGATCATGGCCAGCTCGGCGGCGACGCACTGAGACCGGCGATCAATCACTCCAGGTAGCGACCGCCTGCGCCTGTCATGCATCGCGATCTGAGTTCATCGAGAGGGGCCCAAGGAGTCGG
>JAQULN010000056.1 GCA_028718575.1 Candidatus Krumholzibacteriia bacterium
GACTGATTGCAGCAGCGCGGCGTCGACGCCGAGCGCCATGGCCTCGTTAAAAACGAGCAGGTAGCGCGTCAGATAGCCGAACAAAAAGCCCGCCAGCACGCTGAACACCATGGTCCGCCGGCCGTACAGCAAGATGAAACGACCAAGCAGGCGGACGCTCGTATACGTCAGCAGCGCGGCCAGAACAGTGCCGAGGATTCGCAGCGGTTGGTCCAGGAACATGGCGATGTACCCGGGCACGACCAGCCCGCCAGCCGCCAGGCCGAGGATTTCGGTGAAGACCAGGCTAACGACAAGACCCAGGCCAATCGCTTGCCAGAGCATCAAGCCACCTCCTGGAGCCGGCGCCCGCGCAGGTAGTCCAGCAGCTCGTTGCCGATTCCCTTGATATTGCCGATGCCGATGATCAGGCCGCCGGACGGACAAAACTCGGCCAGTTTGGCCCAGAGTTCGGGAGCCGGCCGCCCGGCGAGGTCGTCGACGCGATCCATCGGCAGCTGCCGGCGGCGCAGGATGTCGACGAGCAGCGAGGTCGCCTCGCCGATCAGGACGAACCGGCGGGCCGGCAATTCGCGGCCGAAGAGCGGCAACAGGTCCTTCGCCCGCCGCATGCGATCGGACCGGTTGTTGAAGACCAGAATCACGTCTTGGGCCCGCTCGACGAGCTTCAGACGCTCCCAGATGCGCAGGTAGCTCATCGGGTCGTTCGCGGCGAAGCCGTTGACGAAGGTGACGGTCCCGTGATCCGTGGCCAGCGGCCAAAGCGTCATCGCGCCGACGTCCGGCTGCACCCGGTACATGGCGGCCAGCGCCCGTTCGCGCGCAACGCCCGCCGCCTCGCAGACCGCCAGGGCGAGCGCCACGTTCTCGGGGAATTCCACGTAGCCGAATCCGACCATCTCCTCGCTGCTGACCTCCGCCGCCGCGGCTTGCGTGCAGTGTGAACCGAGGCCGCGCGCGCGGGCTGCCAGATAGTCGGCGAAGGTTTCTTCGGCGTGGAACAGATGACTGTGCCGCGGGATGGTGCCGGCCAGACTGGCGGCCACGTCTTCGAGCGTCGGGCCCATGACCTCGAGGTGGTCGGGCCGCACGTTGGTGATCACGCCGTGGCTGGAGCGGACGATATGATGCTCGCAGACCCGCTGCAGATCCGGCCGCACCGCCATGCACTCGATGACCAGCGCCTGGCAGTCTTCGCGCACCGCGTCGCGGATGACCTTGAGTTGTTCACGGATATTCGCGCCGCCGCGGCGAACGATCGGCGTTTCACTGCCGTCGCTGTGGATCATCGCCGCCGCCGAACCGGTGGTCTTGGCCACCACGGTCAGGTCGCCGCCGCGCAGTCCGGCGGCGATCAGACGCGCCACTGAACTCTTGCCGCGGCTGCCGTTGACGTGAACCCGGACGGGAATCCGGCGCAGATACCAGCGGTGTCGCGCCGTTTCCCAAAAACCCAGGGCGATCAAGAGCGCCATCAGCAGCAGGATCAGCTTCATCGTTGACCGGTCACAACAGCCGACCGGACGTCCGGGAGCGTCCGGTCGGATTCGGGTGATCAGCGGACCAGCAGTAATTTTCGGGTCAGGATCTTGCCCGCGTGCTCGAGCCGATAGAAGTAGACGCCGTTGGCGACGGAGCGGCCACGCTGATCGCGTCCTTGCCAGGTCACGAGGCCTGGGCCCGCCTCCACCGGTCCGTCGAGCAGCGTCGCGACGCAGCGCCCGCGGACGTCGAAGATCCGCAGTTGGACCCTGCCCGCTCGCGGCAGCGCGTACGCCAGCACGGTTTCGCCCCGCACCGGATTCGGCGAGGGTTCGGCGAGGGAGAACTGCAGCCGGGTCTCGCCTGCTTGCGCCTTGCCGACTTCGCACACGCCCCCGAAGGGCAGCAACGCTTCGAGAATCAGCTCGGTCTCGGCGTCGGCCGGCACGGCGCAACTACGCGCCTCGGCAGGCAGGGCCGCCGCCGACAGACACGTGCGGCCCGCCGGCCCGGCGGCGTGAATCCGCCAGCCGACGACCGGGCGCGGATCGTCGTACACCCAGGTGAGGTGGGCCATGTCGCCGTGCTGCTGGCGATCGAAGGCCGCGAGCGTCAAGGGCACGCGCACCGGTGGCGACGTCGTCAGGCGAACCGCCAGCCCCGGTCCGAGCGGCGCGAAACCGCGAGTGCGTATGCCGTCGTAGGTCAGTTCGAGTCCGACGGTTTCACTCGGCGACTCGATGCCGACCGTGGCGTACATCCGCAAGTGATCGCTGTCGCTGATCTGCTTGTAGAAGAACAGGATCTCGCCGTCACCCGTCGGAGTGGCAGCGTGGACCGCCGGATCGCGCAGCACGGCCTGGAACGTCTGTAGCACGGCGATCTCGGCATAGAGATGCCGCATCCGGCTCCACTCGAAGATGACCTCGCCGGCGGGCTCGTCGTAGTACCAGTAGATGCCGTCGCTGTCGATGCCCACCGGATCGCTCTGCGGGTCGGGGAAGGGCTCCGGCGTCAGGTTGTCCCAGAACGGCGCGACCAGGGCGCCGTTGCCGTGGGCGAGAGGGATCGGCCAGTTGTAGAAATTGTAGAAATCGTTGTCGGCGTCGAAGCTGAGCCAGCCGTTGTCCGAGACCCGCACGCGCTGGACGTCCTCGCCGTAGAACTTGAACGTAAATGGCAAGTCGACCACGACATTGCGGTCGAGGTTGTCGATCGTGAACGGCAGCCGGGTGCCGGGTCCACCCAAGGCCGTGCTGATCTCCAGCCAGCGGTAGACCGGCCGTTGATCGGGATACAGGATATCAGCGCTGTCGAAGGCGTAGTAGCCGTAAGCATCCGGTCCGCTGGGCTCGGTCACGTCGCCGCGGCCGACCGCGATCGCGAAGGAGAGTTCCTGGACGGCGCCCGCGAGATGGGTGGCCGTCACGAGGACGTTCAGCGTCGTGCCGCCGGCCAATGCCGTGTCGGTTTGCAGCGCGACCGGACCGACGGTGGCCTCGCCGCCCCCGGCCGGCAAAGCCGGCAACGCGATCGTCTCCGTCAGCAGAGTGGCGCCCGCCGGAAGCGTCAGCGCGAGGTCGAGGCTACCGCCGTCGCTCGCGAGTGTGCCGTGGTTCGCCACGGTCAAGATCAGGTCGGTCGTAGTCCCCGGCTCGACCCAGCCGTCGCCGCTGGCCGTCACCGCGGTCACGGCGAGGTCGGGAGCCGAAACCACCAGTTCGTAGTTCGATTCGCTGGTCTGGCCATCGTGCGCCGCGGACAGGAAGCCGCGAATGCGGGCGCCATCCGCGGCAGCGGGCAGCACCGTCATAGCAAACGGCGTCGCGGGTTGGCCTGTCGCGCCGGGAGCGAGGCCGCCGAGCGTCGCACTGCCGGCCGCCACGACGGCAGGACCTTCCACGGTCCAGGTCAGGGCCGCTTCGCCGCTGGCTTGCGAGCCGAGGTTGCGCATGACCGGCAGCAACGACAGCTCGGCGCCAGGCTGGACCGGAACTGCGGGATCTCCGGCGGCGCTCACGGCGAGCGAATCGAGCGCGAGGAAATGATCGCTGGTGCTAGCGTTGAGCACGGCCGTGTAGGCGAGACGGTCCGGATAGGTGACGGTCAGGTCGATGCTGCCGTTCGCCGCGGCGGTCTGCAGACTGACGCGGGCGGTTCCATCGGCGCCGGTCAGCGCCGCGCCGAGCAGTTGGCCGCCTTGGGCAATGCCGATGCGGGCGCCGGCCAGCGGCAGCAGACTACCCGCCTCGGCTACGGCGACATCGACAAGCGTGGCGCCGGCCGACAGCGCGGCGGGATGCGAGACGGTCAGCGCGGTCGGCAGTGCGCGGTAGTAGTTCAGCTCCGGATCGCCGAGCACGTTATAGATATGGAAGTAGAACTCCACCGACAGCTCATCGCCGATCTCGTCGAGGGTTCCCGGAAAGAATTCCATGAACCGCAGTTTGCCGGCGTTGAGCAGGCTGCCGAGGGTGGTGAGATGGGGTTCGGTGATGCGTTCGAAGACGCTGATGGCCATGGCGTCGTTGTGACGCGTATGCGACCAGTGCTCGCCGTTGCCGAGGAAGGCGACGGCGCCCTTGAAGGTCTCCGGGGTGTTGCCGCCGACGCGGGTGAACACCTCGCCGAAGCAGGGCTCGCTGGCCGAGAAATCTCCGTTCAGGCAAACGAAGCTCATGACCACGGGCAACATGGCTCCGTTGGCGAGCGCCGGGATCTGGTTGACGGTGTAGTGGGGTGGTTCCCAACCGGCGGTGCCGTAGGCCCAGCCGCGGTAGACCACCATGCTGCAGCCGGTGTCGATGGCTTCCTTGATCACGGCCGGTCCCAGATTCTGCGGGATCCCGATGCCATCGCTGGGCATGTACGGCGAGACGATATAATTGCCCGTGGTCTGGATCGGCGTGACCGCGACCAGGGGATCGAAACCCAGGCGGCCGAGTTGTTCGCCACAGAAGCGGACGGTGTGCATCGGCGTCGTCGATCCGTACTGGCCGGCCACCATCACGCCGCGGGTGAACCAGGCGGTCTGATCGAGGTAGGGCGACTGTTCGTAGGACACCGTCTTGGCGACCAGGGCCTGGCATTCCGTCTGGTTCGCGACCGAGAAACGACCAAGCATGATGTCGGTCAGCCAGTCGTCCCCGTCCAGGAGCTGGTAGGGCAGATCGGTGACGTTGCCCGAAAAATTCCAGGACGGGATCACATCGACGTCGCCGACCAGCAGCACATACTCCGGCGGCAGCGTCCATGTCTGATACGCTTCCTGCAACCAGGCGCGGATCGCCGCGTTGGTGGTGCCGGTCTGGTCGGTCGTGACGGTGACCACGGGCCAGCCCTTGCGGGTCTTCCAGTCGGCCAACGGGGCAACCGCGCCGGCGAACTGCGGGCCGCAGATGATCACGTAGCTGCCGCCGAGCGGGTGGGCGAGTGACTTGGCGCCGTCGGCTTGCGGCAGTCCCGGCAGACTGGCGCGCAGGCCAAACGAGGCGAGGCGATCCGAGGTTTTGGTGAGCCAGTCGCCGTCGTGATGCACGGCGATCGTGATCGGCTCCGGGCCTGGGTCACTGACACAGACCACCACCAGAGGTTGCCCGCGCTGCAGCATCGGCTTGCCCGCCAGCTTGACCTCGCCGGCGCGGCCGGCGAGAAGCGTTGCCGTCGCCGTCGTCGCGTCGGCCGGCAAGGCCAAGACGGCGCCGAGGGCGTGGGACTGGTCGCCGGTTTCGCCGGCGAACGGCGGGAAGGTCAGGATCGTCACCGCAGGCCGGACGTCGAGCTCGGCGACAGCTGCGCGCGCCACATCGTCCGCGGTCCCGGCCGCCGCCGTGGCGGCCAGGACCAGCAGGAGCAGCGCGAAACCAGGCAGATGGTCTCGCTTCATCGAATTAGGCTCATCCTCTTGGTGGTGGAAACGCCTCTGGACTCCAGCCGGTACAGATAGACGCCGCTGGGCAGCGTGTATCCGGCCTCGTCTCGGCCGTCCCAGTTGATTTCGTGCCGGACTCCGGCGGCCGCGGCTGTGCGCGTGAAGGTGCGGAGGGTGCGGCCGCGCAAGTCGTAGATACGAACCATAGCGTCGCCAGGTACGTCAAGCACGAAAAAGATGGTAGTCTGCGGATTGAAGGGGTTCGGAGCGTTACCCAACGCGCGCATCGCGACCGGCAGATCACCGGCGCCAGTGCCGCAGCCGGGCGCGAAGGCGCCGCAATAGGTGCTGCCGCAATCCCCGCCGCCGGGGTGGTTGCCCGCTGCGCACGGGCTGTCGTTCTGGATGCCGTAATGGCCTTCGCCCGGGTTGCAAAAGAGAGGATCGGCGGAGAAGTTGCAGCCGCCGTCGATCCCGCAGATCTCGTTGCCGCCGGCGTTCTGCCAGATGTTGCAGCCGGAGACTGTCGCCTGATCGGAGAACATGCAGGCGATGCTGGCGCCGGCCGGGGAGCCGGCGATGATGCAGTTGGCGATCAGCGGATCGGCTCCCCACTGGATGAAGATGCCGCCGGCGAGCCCGTCGGTTGCGCAGGAATTGCCGACCAATGTGCAGTTCTCGACCAGAGGCGCGGGCGTGAACTGGATATCGATTCCGCCGCCGTCCGAGCCGAGGCTCGTGGCGTTGTTGCCCACGATAAGCAGATTGCGCAGCGTCGGCGCGGAAGACTGGCACGAGATGCCGGCGCCGAAATTGTACGCCGCCACGGTCGAGTTGCCGATGATCTGACAATCGGTGACCAGACCCGTCGCGCCGTCGATATACGCCAGGCCGCCGCCAGCGCCGCGGGTCGAGTTGCCGGAGATCTCGCAGCCGCTGATGTCGCAATGGCTGTTCAAGACTCCCACCCCGCCGCCGTAGCCGAAGTCGGCGGTCACGGTGTTGTTGATGATGACGCAGCCTGTCATCGTCACCGTGGACCCCGAGCGGAAGAACATGCCGGCGCCGGACGGCGCTTGGTTGTCCTCGAAGTGGCAGTTGTTGACCGCAACCGTGCTGTACTCTTCGACCGCCAGTCCGCCGCCCTGCTTGGCCAGATTGTTCAGAAACTCCACGCGGGTCAGGATGGCATCGGAGTTGTCGATCACGACGATGCCGCCGTCCTCGTTGGCGACGATCTTGACGTCGGTGACCTCGGCGCCGGTCGAGGCCTGCCGGATCAAGATGCCGGCGCCGTAGACCTCGGCGTAAGCGCCGGTCACTCTTAGGTTCTCGATGCGCACGTTAGCTGTGCCTTCGACGAAGATCCCACGGCCCAGGCCCGCAGCGTCGATGATCGTCGCGTCGGGGCCGGCGCCGCGCAGCGTCACCCCCGGCCGCATGATCACACACGCTGGCGTGGTGCCTGGTCCCTCAGTGGGATGAACGCAGTCGTAATAAGTGCCCGCGGCGACCAGCACCGTATCGCCGGCGGCAGCGGCTTGGACGGCCGCGTGGATCTGCGCATAGTCGCCAGGGACCTGGATCACGGCGGCTTGCAGGGCAACGCCGCCGCATAACAGGCAGAGGACGAGGGACGTCTGGACACAGTGTTTCATGATTCATCCTCCCGTGGGGAGTCGGGCGACGTGGTTCGGGGTCGTCAGCGACCGTGGAATTCAAGCGCTGCAATTATAACACGTGGAATGTCAGCTGCACCAGAACGCGTATTCTCATATTTACGGGATCTTAATTCGCAACATTTCCATGATTTTTATCGTTTTAGACGATCCGATCCCTACCGGCCATCTGGGTCGCCGGCTTGTGTGAAGTGCCGCCGGTCGCCGAAGGACCTTCGGAAACCTGCCCAAAGAGCATTACAATAGCACAATATTGATGTTTCAAGACCAACAATCGAGGAGATCTCGACTGATATTGCACGAAAATGTCATAATTTTCCCAGATACTTGCGAGTACCCGATCTGCTATAATTTCTGTTTGACCGCAGACCCGCGCCGCAACGCGACCGGCGGGCCGAGCGAAACCAAAGCTGCCAACTGACGGAGGCCATCATGCGTTGCCATCCCGCGAGTGTTTTGCTGCTCGCCGTTCTCGTGGTTACGGCGCTGCCCGCCATCGCGGACGAAACCGTCGAATCTCTTGCGCTAACACCGGCCGGACGCATCGGCGTGCCGATCGTCGAAATCGTCACGTCGCAGGCCACAGGGCTGACCCTGGCGCTCGAGATCCCGAGCGTCGACGTCTCGGCGGTCGAGGTTGCCGGACGCAGCTTCCGCAGTCTGGAGTTTACCGACGGCGGCCATCGCGGCGCTGAAGGCCAGCCCGAGCTGCCGACGATCACGCATCTGGTCGCGCTGCCGCCCGGCCTGTGCGCGACGGCGACGCTGCGCGAGCGCGACATGGTGTCGCTCGGAAACATGGCCTTGGCACCGAACCTGCCGATCGAAAGGTCGGACAAGCGGGGCACCGCGGCGTTCTCCGAAACCTGGTACCGTGCCGCGCGCAGCGAACCGGAAGTCATGATCGGCGAGCCGGCCTTGTTGCACGGTCTGCGCGTGGTCCCGGTGACGTTCTCCCCGGTGGCTTACGATCCGGCGACCGGCCACACTGAAGTCGCCAGGCGGATGACCGTCGAGATCGAGTTCGCGGGGCGCGATCAACGCAACAACGCGGCGCGGACGCCGACGATGATCCCCGAGTCGTTCGCGGCCATCTACGACGAGATCGTGCTCGGCTACGAACCAGATCGCGGCACGGACGTCGGTCCCGGCTCCTACATCATGATCTGCCCCAATAACGGCACCGTTGTCGACATCGTGACGAAATTGGCGGACTGGCGCCGCCGGCAGGGGTACAACGTGTTGTTGGTGACCACGGCCACCACCGGCACCACCAACTCGGCCATCAAGAGCTGGCTCCAGCAGCAGTACAACACGCTGCAGCCGCAACTCGAGTACGTCAGCCTGATCGGCGACGCCAATGGTTCCGTCGCCATCCCGACCTGGACCGAATCGTACTCCGGCTACGGCGGCGAGGGAGACCACGAATACACGCTCCTCGACGGCAGCGATCCGCTTCCCGACATCCACATCGGCCGCATCTCGGTGACAAGCACCGCGCAGTTGCAGCAGGTGATCGACAAGATCGTCGAGTACGAAGCGAATCCGTATATGACGACCACCGACTGGTTCACGACCGCTGGGCTGACCGGCGACCCGTCGTATTCCGGCGACAGCTGCATCTACGTCAATCAGTTCGTCAAGGAGCAGTTGCTGCAGCGCGGTTACACCCGGGTCGACACGATCTGGGGCGGCAACTTCACCACGCAGATGATCAACACCATCAACCAGGGCGAAACGATCTTCACCTATCGCGGTTACTTGAACATGAGTGGAATGTCCACCTCGCACATCGGTGCCTTGACGAACGGCCAGAAGCTGCCGTACGCGGTGGTCATGACCTGCGGCACGGGCAGCTTCCAATCCGAAACCACCTGCCGCAGCGAGGCGTTTCTGCGCGCGGTCAACGGCGGCGGCATCGCGGCGATCGGCACCGCCACCCTCGGGACCCACACGCGCTACAACAACTGCATCTTCCTGGGCGTCATGAACGGCTTGATCAACCTGCCCGGGCACCGGACCGGTCCGGCGCTGACCCGCGGCAAGATCAACGTCTACTTGAATTACGCGACCAACCAGCCGACCATCGTCCCGATCTGGTCGACGTGGAACAACATCATGGGGGATCCGGCGACCGCGATCTACACGGGCGTGCCGGCCGCCATCCAGGTGAACTATCCCGCGCAAGTGTCGACGGGCGCCAACGCGCTGCCGGTCACGGTGACCCGCGGCGGGGCGCCCTTGGCCGGCGCCTGGGTCGCTGTCTACCAGGCCGGCGCCGTGCAGGATTTCGCGCTCAGCGACGCCGCGGGACAGGCCGTGCTGTCGATCGCCGGCGCCGCAACCGGCGACGTGCTCGTCACGGTCACCGGCACCAATCTGAAGCCGCACCTCGGCGTGACCGCCGTGGGCGCGGTGACGCGCTCGCTCGATTTCCACTCGCTGACGATCAGCGAGGTCAGCGGCAACGGCGACGGCGTGCCCAACCCGAGCGAGACGCTGGACCTGCAGGTGCAGTTGCGCAACAACGGGACCAGCAGCGTGACCGCCGCCACGGCCGTGCTGACCAGCGCGCTGCCTCACGTCACCGTCCTGAACGGGACCGCCAGCTACGGAACGGTGGCCGCCGGCGGCACGGCCTCGGGCACCTTCCGCGTGCGCATCGAAGCCGACGCACCCGGCGGTGAGGTCGCGGCCCTGCGGCTCGACGCCACCGGCAGCGGCCAAACCTGGGCCAGCCTCATCGACGTGCCGATCTCCGGCGCGCGCGGCATGTTCCGGGACCTGGCCTTTTCCGGTCCGGGCGGCAATCTGGATCCCGGCGAGAGCGGCGCCATCCGCTTCGGTCTGCACAACCTCGGCAACACATCGACGGCGGGCGTCACCGGCACCATGACCTGCGCCAGCCAGTGGGTGACCGTGACCGACGCCGCGGGCGCCTGGGGACCGATCGCCGTCGGCAACATGAGCAGCCAATCCGACCCCTTTGCTATCAGCATCGCCGCGGACTGCTATCGCGGCGCCCTGACGAGCTTCGTGGTCACGCTCACCTTCGCCGAAGGCGGTACCCAGGTACTGGAGTATCCGGTGGTGATCGGCACCGCTGCCGCCGGCGATCCCACCGGCCCGGACGCCTACGGCTACTGGGCCTTCGACAACACCGATAGCGATCCGCTGGCCCCGGTCTACGACTGGGTCGAAATTTCGCCGATCGGCGCCAACACCGGCATCAACGACAACACTCGCCACGCCGACGAAACGCGCCGCTTCGATCTGCCGTTTCCGTTCACCTACTACGGCCAGACTTACAACCGGGTCTCGATCTGTTCGAACGGCTGGCTGGCCCTTGGCAACACGTATCTCGTCTTGTACCGGAGTTGGGTTTTGCCGGCCGACGGGTCTCCCAACGCGATGGTTTGCGCCTTCTGGGACGATCTCGCCGGCGGTCAGGTCTATACCTACCACGACGCCGCGCAGCACCGGTTCATCGTGCAGTGGGAGGCGTTCGGCAACTACTCGGGCAGCAGCTACGGCGGCAACTGCACGTTCCAGATCATCCTCTACGATCCCGCCCATCACGCGACGGACACCGGCGACGGCCCGATCGTCTTCCAGTACAAGAGCATATCGACCTACACGGACGAATCGACAGCGTTCACGACCGGCATCCAGGACCACACGCGCACCGACGGTTTGACGTATGCGTTCGGCAACCGCTACAGCGGCGGCGCCGCGAGCCTGCAGGCCGGCCGCGCGATCCTCTTCCGGCCGGTCATGCCGCAGACCCAGGGGGCGTTGGCCGGTCTGGTGCGCAACAGCTCGGCCGGCGGGGCGCCGATTCCCGGCGCGACGGTGACTGTCGTCGGCGCCGGCCGGCAGTTCGCGACGGGCGCCGGCGGCCAGTACCAAGGCGGCGTACCGATCGGTGTCTGGGACATCGCCGTCTGGCATGCCAGCTGCGCACCCGATACGGTCTTCAATGTGAACATTCGCGAGAACGAGACGGCGACGGCGGATTTCGACCTCGTCGACATCCGGGGTCCTTATATCACCGACACGACCCAGATCTTCGACACCGACGACACCGTCGGCCCTTATGTGATCCAATCGACCGTCACCGATCTGAGCGGTGTGGCCGACAGGAACCTGCATTACACGATCAGCGGCCAGGGCGGACCGTACACGCTGCCCATGACCGTGGTCGACGCTCCGAGCGGGCTTGTGCAGGCGGCGATTCCCGGGCAACCCGCCGGCACCCGCGTCCAGTACTGGGT
>JAQULN010000057.1 GCA_028718575.1 Candidatus Krumholzibacteriia bacterium
TCTCTTGTACGGCCCGGTCGTAGGACCAGGCGGAAATCGCCACGCCGTTGATCGAGCCGACCGTATCGCTACGCCGGCCGCCGCCGCTGCCGCCGCCGCCGGCGAAATCCATGCCCCAGGCAAGGAAGATGAACGCCACGAAGGTGGCGGCGATGACCCAGTAAAAATACTTGGCGTTCGAGCGCAGGAATTTGAACATTATTGCGAGCTCCCGCTACCAGGCGACAGCCGGCGCGAACCGGCACCACGAAAGCCGACCACGGCGGTTTCCCCCTGGCCGGCGGGTTCGATCCCGAGCAAGCAGATAAACTAACACACTAAAGGGGGTTTTCTCAAGCTCGGGCTTGCGTTATGGAAGCGAGCGCGTTGAAATCGGTGTAGATTGCGGTCGGTTTGCGAACAGATGTTGCCTGCAACAGCGAGAAAGGACGACCTGCATGAACGATCCGTATGATTCCGCCTACGCCGGTACGTATGCTGAGGGTGTGATCGCCGGCCCGGATGCCCGCCAGGCGCTGCTGCGGCGCATGGAGGCCGACGGCGTGAAGTTCCTGCGGATGATCTTCTCCGACATCCTCGGGGCCAGTAAGAATGTCGAAGTGCCGCCCAGCCAGTTCGAGAAAGCCCTGCGCGGCGAGATCATGTTCGACGGTTCCTCGATCGAGGGTTTCAGCCGGATCGAGGAATCGGACATGTTATTGGTGCCAGAGCTGAACACATACGCCGTATTCCCATTCCAACCGGACGGCGCCACGCGGGTCGGTCGGATCATTTGCGACGTGTATACGGCCGATCACCAGCCGTTTGCCGGTTGTCCTCGTTTGGCGCTCAAACGGGTGCTCCGGGATTTCCAGGCGCTGGAACTGCAGCCGGTCTGCGGGCCGGAACTGGAATTCTTCTTGTTCCGCCTCGAGGCCGGCGGCGATCCAACGGTGATCACGCAAGACCGTGGCGGCTACTTCGATCTGGCGCCGGTGGATCGGGGCGAAGCCGCGCGGCGGCAGATGGTGCTCACCCTCGAGGCGATGGGCTTCGAAATCGAAGCCGCCCACCATGAGGTCGCGCCGGGGCAGCACGAGATCGATTTCAAGTACGCCGAGGCGCTACAGACCGCCGATCGCGTGATCACCTTCAAACAGCTCGTTAAAAAAGTCGCTAATGACCACGGCTTGCACGCCACATTCATGCCCAAGCCGCTGGCGGGGGTCAACGGTTCCGGCATGCACACGCATCAATCGCTGTTCCGCCAAGACGGCGGCGAACTCGTCAACGCGTTCTACGATCCGCACGCCGCGAACCAGATGAGCGATCAGATGCGCTGGTATATCGGCGGTATTTTGAGCCATGCGCGCGCTTTCGTCGCCGTGACCAATCCTCTGGTCAACAGCTATAAACGGCTCGTACCGGGTTACGAGGCGCCGGTCAACGTGGCCTGGTCCGACCACAATCGTTCGCCCTTGGTCCGCGTGCCGGCGCGGCGCGAGATCGGCACGCGGATCGAAGTTCGCGTTCCTGATCCCGCGTGCAATCCCTACCTCGCGTTCGCCGTGATGCTGGCCGCCGGCCTCGACGGCATTCGCCACCGGATCGACCCCGGGCCGCCGCTCAACTTGAACATCTTCGATCTGAGCGAGAAAGAGAAGCTGGAACGGGGTGTCCGTCAGTTGCCGCCCGATCTGCACGCCGCCCTGGAGGAACTCGAGGGCGATGCGGTGATCCAGCAGGCCCTCGGCGAACACATCGCCGAGAATTACCTGCGGGCCAAGCGCCAGGTCTGGAGCGATTACTGCGCCTCGGTGCACCCGTGGGAACTGGAGCGGTACCTGGCGACGTATTGAAGCGGAGCAGATGCCGCGGCACCCGCTCGCGGTGGACCGGCCGCTGCAGGAGGAGCATGGTCAACGCGGGAGTGCTGGCGATCCTGAGCGGACTGGCCGCTCAGGCGCTGAAAGTGGTTGTGGAACTCGTCTGGCGCCGCCGTTGGCGGCCGCGGTTGTTCTTCGCCAACGGGGGCATGCCCTCCTCGCATACGGCGACGGTTGTCACGCTGGCCGTTCTCGTCGGCGCGCGCCACGGTCTGCAGGATCCAGTCTTCAGCCTCGTGGTTGTCTTCGCGGTCTATGTGATTTTCGAGGCGACCGGTCTGCGGCAGGAGATCGGACACCAGGCGCGTTTGCTCAATGATCTGGTGGAGACGCTGCGCCGCAGCCACCACGTCGACGCCCAGGACCTGCGGGTCTTCATGGGGCATACCTGGGGGGAAGTAGCCGGCGGCGCCTTCTGCGGCGCGGCGTTCGCGGTGCCATTTATCTGAACATGTGATCGCAAAATATTCTGAGTAAAGATTGCTCTAATGCTTGACACGCCACCCCGCGTCAGTGGTAACCTGCGCCGACGAGTGTGGGCACAAGGCCCGCGCCAGCCCATGGTCTGCCGGAATCCTATGGACGGGAGGTAGGCACCCGGGTACGCAGCAAGCTCCGGCCTCATGACGAAAGGAGTCGTGATGAGAGTCATCGCCCTCGCGAACCAGAAGGGCGGATGTGGGAAGACCACCGCAGCCGTCAACCTAGCCGCCGCCCTCAGCCGCCTCGGCCGCCGCGTGTTGCTGGTGGACAATGATCCGCAGGGTCATGCGACCATGGCGCTGGGTCTCACCGAGCGGGATTTTTCTCTTTCAACCTATGATCTCTATCTGACCGACGACATCTTGGTGGAGGATGCCCGGGTCGAAATCGCGCCGCGCCTGGACCTGGTCCCGGCGGGGATCGAACTCAGCGCCGTGGAACCGCGTCTCGCCGGCGTCGAAGGACGCGAGCATCGCCTGCGCGATACTTTTCGGCGGTCCGAACTCAAGTACGACATCATCCTGCTGGACTGCCCGCCGGCCGTGGGCACGCTCACCTTCAACGCGCTGGTAACCTCCGGCGAAGCGCTGGTGCCGGTCGAAGCCAGTGTGTTCAGCCGCCAAGCGGTGGCCAAATTCTGCGAAACGCTGGCCGTACTGCGGGAGCGGCGGGGCCACGAGGTGGTCTTGCGCCTGTTGCTCTCGAACTTCGATCTGCGGTCCCGTTTCGCGCGCGGGTTGCGCGACGAACTGGCCGCCGCCTACGGTCCGGCATTGCTGGAGACGCTCATCCGGCCGACGGTGCGCCTGCGCGAGGCGGCGGCCGCGGGCGTTTCGGTGCTCGAGCACGACCTCGCTTGCAGCGGCGCGCAGGATTTCCGGGACCTGGCGCGCGAGATCGCGGCGCAGGATGTCGATCTCTCGGTGCCCGGCCTGGATCACTGGTCGGCGCTCCTGCACGGACCCGAACCGACTCCCGAGGGCGTGCGGTTCGTTGTCGATTTTCCGCGCGCCAAGGACGTTCGGGTGACCGGCAGCTTCAACAACTGGTCTGCTGAGGGCGTCGCGCTGACTCGCGGCGACGAAGGGCACTGGCAGTGCGTGCTCCCGCTCGAGGCCGGCGATCACCAGTACCGCTATATCGTCGACGGCGTGTGGATGCCGGATCCGCACAACGCTGAGCACGCGATCAACGAGTTCGGCGGTGCCAACAGTTTGCTGCTGGTGCCTTGACATGATCACGCCGGGCGAAGAAGCCGCGCCGCGGCCTGGCCCGCGGCTCGGCGGTCGCCATCACCTGGCGGCCGTGGCGGATGCGTTCCTGCCAGTCGGGCCGCCGGTCAAGGCCGCCGGCCGGACTGACGGCGGGAACGTCTATGCCGCCGCTCCCGGCGGCGTCGATACGGCTCGAGTCCTGTCGGTTCTGTGCGCGGGAACCGCCGCGAAACGGCGCCGTGATCTGGGCGGCGGCATCGCGGATCGTCTGCGCCGCTGGGAGCGCGACGACCGGCTGCCGCTCAACGAACCGGGACAACCGGTCCTGATCTGGTGCCCGATCGCGGAGGAGGCGCTCTCGCTGGTCTGTACTTTTACATTAGGGCGGCTCGGCGCGTTGCTGCAACCGGATAAAGTGACGTTGCTCTGGTTCGCCGGACTGGAAGCGCAACGTTTGCGGGGGCGCGCTCCGGCGGTGACCCTGCGCGCGCGGGCGGTGGCGCTGGCGGGGGCGGCCGTGCCGGCGGCCGACGTGGTCCTTCATTGTCTGGGTTGGGACGGCGATGCGGGGCAGGAACTCAGGGATCTGGCGCGCCGCTTCGCCGCCGCCGGTTGACCGTTTTGCTTGTCGGCTGCCTACACGGCGACGCGCGGTCGGAGCACGTTCTGCAACTTGCCACGAACGCGGCATGGGGGTAAGGTCCGCCGCATGAACACCAACCGTTCCCGCCGGCGGCCGCAGTCCGTCGTCGCCGGTATGTGCTTGCTCGTCTGCTGCAGTGCGTGGGCCGGCGCTGAGCCCTTCGTGTTCGTCGTCGAAGCCGCGCGCGACACCAGCGGCGGCTTCCGTGCGCTGGCGTTGCCGGAGGTGGGTCGCCGGGCGCTGGTCTGGCCCGAGGGTGTCGTCACCGTGCCCGATTCGCTGCCCTGGTTTGAGTTCGGCGCGGCCGGCCTGGCCTGCGCGCTGCAGCCCGCCGCGCTGGTCGGGATCGGCGCCGGCGGCCGCTTCACCGCGACAGCGGGCAGCTATCGTCTGGACACGCCTCTGTTGCTGACGGACGACCGTGTGGTAGCCTTCATGACGGCCGGTTGGCTGGATGTTGCGCCCGGCGGTGTGACGTACCGGCGGCCGGCGGTCCGGCGTGACACGCGGGGTGATTACGCCATCCTGGCGGGGTTGATCCTGGCCACGGCCGTGTTATTGCGGGCGATCCGCCGGCGCGGCGGTCGCAGCCAGGATCGCGCCGCCCGCCCGCGCGAATGAAGCGGCTGCCTCCGGCCGACTGTTGTTTCGGGCTGGCGTTGCT
The DNA here is from genome assembly GCA_028718575.1 of Candidatus Krumholzibacteriia bacterium. Lineage (GTDB taxonomy): Bacteria > Krumholzibacteriota > Krumholzibacteriia > LZORAL124-64-63 > LZORAL124-64-63 > Glo-17. Next base: position 4,870 of record JAQULN010000057.1, read on the forward strand.
GAGCCTGCCGCTCGTCGGCGTTGACCTCTATCGCGCCGTCACCGGCAGCGACCTTGGCGCCGGCTTGCAGCCCGCCTACGTGCTCATCGCGGGCGCCTGGCTGTGGCGCCTCTTCGATCTCACGGTCCATGGACGGGCCCGCGGGTGGCTGCCGGGCCGCGGGCAGACCATGTGGCGCAGCGCTTGGTTTGGTTGGATCCTGGCCTGGGCTGGGATACTCCTGATCTCGGGCGCCGGTTTGTGGCTCGCTCCGTCGCCGGTCCTACCGCACGAGGCATGGCCCCGGTTCGCCAAGCAACTGGTGCAGGTCGGGATCATGGGCGCCTTCCTGCTTTATCCGGCCTTGTGGGTCCGCGGACCGCGGCGCTGGCGTTGGGTCCTCGTCTGTCTGAGCTGGGCGACAGCCCTGCAACTCGGATACGCCGTCCTGCAGGGCGTCCACATGCGTACGCCGCTGCCGGTCATGGACCTGATCGAGCGGATTGCGACCAGCAACCCGGCGATCCTGTCCGGTTCGACCTGGCTGTACCTCGGCGGCTTCACCGAGTTACCCCGCTTGCGCGGCAGCATGTGCGAGCCGTTGTACCTCGGCAACTACCTCGTCGGCGTGCTGCCCTTGCTCCTGTTCGCCGGGCAACGGCGGCTCGCAGCGGCCGGTGTGCTGGTGCTCTGGCTGACCTGGTCGCGGGGCGCCTGGTTCGCGGCCGCGGTCGCCCTCGTGGTCTGGTGGTGCCTGAGCCGCCGCGCCGGGCTCGGCCTGCCGGTTCGCCGCGCGATCCCGTTCTTGATCGGTGCGGTGGCCTGCAGCCTGGTCGTGATCCTGATGGTGTCTGGTCCCAGAGTCTTCGCTTGGCCGTACCAGCGTCTGCTGCAGACCTTCGATCAGAGCGACTGGTCCAACCTCACGCGCTACTTCAGCTATCAGGCCGCGTGGCGAGCCTGGTTGCAGTCGCCGATTGTCGGCGTCGGCTGGGGACAGTATCCGTACCATTTCTATGCGCTGGTGGACCTGCGGGGTCTGCAAAGCCAGTTCGCCTGGCCGGTCGTCAATAGTCTGCCATTGCGCGTGCTCTGCGAGACCGGCCTGTTGGGCTTCTCGTTGCTGCTGAGCGCGTTTTGGACGCTCTGGCGGCGTACCTGGCGGGCGATGGCGGCGGCGGCGACACCCCGGCGACGCGGCCGGCTGGCCGCCGCTGCCGCCGGTTGTTGCGGATTGGGGGCGCATCTGCTGGTGTTCTCTCAGTACAACCTGCCGCATCTTTGGGTGTTGCTCGGACTATGGCTTGCAGCCCTCGTCGAAGCCGAAAGCAGGACCGCATGAATCCTCGCAGTCGCGGACGGGCGGCGTGATGGGACGTCCGCTCATCGCCCTCGATGCGCTGGTGTTGCGCCCCCGCCTGACCGGCGTCAGTCGGGCGATCCTCGACTGGACGGCTGCCCTGGCCGAGGCAGACCGCGGTTGCGATTTCGCCGTGCTCTGCGCGTATCCCGAGTTGCTCGGGCACCTGGCGGAGCGACCAGGCTGGCGGCTGGTACCTTGTCCGGGCGCGCGCGGCGGAATCGCGCGCAAGGCGATCTTCACCCAAACGGCGCTGCCTGGCCTGTTGCGCCGCCTGCCCGCGGACTTGCTGCACTGTTTCGGCTTCATCGTGCCGCTTTGCGCCCCGTGTCCGACGGTCGCCACCGTGTTCGATCTCGGCTTCCGGCTGTTCCCGAGCACGATCGAGCGGCCGCGCCGCCTGTACTACCGCTGTCTTGTGCCCCGCTCCCTGCGGTCAGCGGCGGCGATCGTCTGCTGCTCGGACGCGACGGCCGCCGACGTCAAGGCGTGGCTGCCCGAATTGGCGGCGCGGGTCCACGTGACCCCGCTGGGTGTGCCGACTTGGGTGAACGCCCGTACTCGCGGCTTGCGCGAGGCCGGCGATGCGGCGCCGTTTCTATTCGTCGGGACGTTGGAGCCGCGCAAGAACCTCGAGCGGCTGCTCCGGGCGTACCAAGCCCTGCGGCGGCAGCGACGGCAAGAGAATCTGCCATGCCCGCCGCTCGTGCTGGTCGGCGGGCGAGGTTGGCAGGACGGCCCATTGCGCCGCGTCTTGGCCCCGCTGGTGGCCGAGGGGAGCGTCGTCGCCATGGACTACTGCAGCGACGATGAGCTCTGGCGACAGTACGGTTTGGCGCGCGCCTTGCTAGCGCCTAGTTTGATGGAGGGCTTCGGTTTGCCGATTCTGGAAGCCATGGCCGCGGGATTGCCGGTCATGACCGGCAACCGTGGCGCCATGGCCGAAGTCGCCGGCGACGCCGCCCTGCTGGTGGACCCGCTGGACGAGGAGTCCTTGCGGCACGGGATGCAACGCCTGCTCGACGAGCCGGCACTGGGCCGCGAGCTGGCGGCGCGCGGCCGGGACAATCTCCGTCGCTGGACGTGGCGGCGAACCGCGTCAACCACCTGCGAGGTATACCGGAACCTCCTGGGGCACAGCGCGGAATCGTCGCCAGCCCGCGGAGGCAAGGGCTGAGGAAATGGTTGCCACCGGACGGACCTTGCGATAAGTTTTGCCCGCTCGGCGGAGCCGAGCATCGTCACGGAGCCCGGCGACGGAGGCGTTGTGGAGCGAGGGATCGTAGCTCTGGTCAGCTTTGGCGTGGCCTTCGTCATGTCCTGGTTGGTCCAGCCCCATTTTCGCAACCTGGGCTTCCTCACCGACATCGTCGACCATCCGGGCGATCGCCGCCCCCATCGCGAAACCGTACCGCGTACCGGCGGCATGGCCATCTTCACGTCGTTCTTCTGCGCGCTGTACTTCCTGGAGAACTTCATTCTCCGCATGGCGTTGCCATGGCCGTGGCTCATGATCCTGATCGGCGCCGGCGTCATCATCCTGGCGCTCGGAGTTGGAGACGACCGTTTCGGCATCCACGCGGAGAAGAAATTATACGGACAGCTCGTCATCATCCTCGCGATGATGTTGCTGGGTCAGCGTTTCGAAGCGGTGACCTTGCCGGTGATCGGTTCGATCAGCCTCGGCGGCTGGTCCTGGCCGTTCACGATGTTTTGGTACCTCGGTTTCATCAATTCGATGAACCTGATCGACGGCCTCGATGGACTCGCGAGCGGCATCAGCGTCCTGGTCGCGCTTTTTTTGGCCGTGCTCGCCCTCGCGGCCGGCGAGATGACCTCCGCGCTGCTGGCGACGGCGCTGGCCGGTTGCACCATGGCCTTCCTCTACTGGAACGTCAGCAGCCGCAAGATCTTCCTCGGCGATTCGGGCAGCATGTGGATGGGGCTCGTCCTCGGCACGTTGATGCTCAACCTGAGCGGCCGCGTCTCCCTGCCGCTGACGGTTTTGCTGGCTCCGATGCTGGTGCCCATCTGGGATACCGCCACGACGATCCTGCGGCGATATCGGCAGCGGACCTCGCTCTTCCAGGCAGACGACAACCATTTGCACCATCGCCTCGTGCGCCTGGGTTTTAGCCCAGCCCGGGCGGTTGCTGCCCTCCTGTTGGTCACAGGCGGCTCCGGCCTGTTTGCGCTCAGTGACGCCTTGAACCTGGCCTGGCTGGGGCTGCCGGCCATGGCGGCCTGGATGGGCGCGGCGCAGCTCGGAGCGCTCCAACACCTGCGCAACCGGCGAGCCGGCTGGGATTTCATTTCCGAGTTGTCGTACGCTCTCGGCTTCAATGATCGGGTCATCGCCTGGACGGGTCTGGCGCAACGTCGCGTGGCGGACGTCATCGACCTGCAGGCTGCGCGTTATCCTCTGCGGCAGGTCAAGCGGGCGGCTGCCGATGCGAACAGCCTGGCACCGCGCGAGGCGGCGTCGCCGACACAGCTGGCGGAAGGGTCGGACGCCGATGCCGTTTACCCCACTACCGGCGACCTTCGTTGAAGACCTGCGTCCGTTCGGTCCCCTCCGCGCTGGTTGTCATGAGGTCTTGGAACTGGGCAGCGGTGACGGTCTTTTTACGGATCTGCTCCGGCGCGAAGGGGTCGAGCCGGTGACCCTGGACCGGCGCCGCCGCGCCACCGGCGCCGCGCCGGTCATTTGTGGCGACGCATTAGAACCGCCGCTGCGCGCCCGTTTCCGCGTGGTCGTCGCCGCCAATTTGCTGCGTCATCTGTGGCCGCGTATCCGGGCGAACGGACCGCGCCGCTGGCGCGACCTGGTGGCGCCGGACGGCTGCCTATGGATTTTCGAGGATGAACCACTTGCTAACCCGCCGGCGGCACGGCATTACCGCGACCTGCAGGCGTTGCTGGCCGGTCTCGATCCGCGAACGCGCGGGCCGCTGCTCGCCAGCCGCGAGTTCCGGCGACAGCGGGGCCTTTGGGATTGGACCGGCCGCTGGCGGGACGGGACGGCGGTGAATCACTGGCCGCTGTCGGCGCCGCGGGTCGTGGAATTCTTGAGCGCAGGTCTGACCGGCGCCGACGGGGACGCTGCGCGCCTGGTGGCCGCGATCGCGCGCGATGGAGTCACCTGCGGGCGGTACTGGTGGTCCCGCTGGCAGCCGGAGGCGATCTGATGCCGCGTGCCTGGACAATCATCGCCGCAACCGGTCTCTTGCTCGGAGGCCTGGCGGTTGGTCTGGTCTGGGGCCATCCCCGCTCGGCCGTCGACTGGCGGCGAGGCCGAGCGGTCGTGCTGGCCAGCGACGACTGGGGCCTCTGCGGTTTCCTGCCCGATTCGGCGGCCATCGCCCATGTGGACCGCGAAGCGCTCGCGCCGGGCCAGATTCCGGACGCTTACTGGCATACGACGCTCGAGGACAGCGCGATGGTTGCGGCGCTTGGCGCGGTCTTGCAGCGGCATCGAGGCCGCGACGGATTGACGGCCGTCCTGCAACCGAATTACATCATGGCTTCGCTGGCCTATGTGCCTGCGACGGCGGACAGCCTGCCCCGCTGGCTCGAACTGGCATTGCCCGCCGTCCCGCCGGGGTATGAACGACCAGGTCTTTGGCGCGCGGTCCAGGAACTCCAGCGAGCAGGGCTCTGGCATCCCGAACTACACGGTCGCTGGCACTACGATCCTCGCCTACGACAGGCTCGGACGGCCGCCGCCCCGCCGGTCCAGGCGGCTGCCGCGCGGCAAATCCTGGCGTTCCCGGATTGCGACACGGCGTGGGAACTAGGTAGCTGGCGCGATCTCGCGCTGATCGAGGACGAGTTACGCTGCAATCTCGAGCAGTTCGGCGCCTTGTTCGGGGGATTGCCGCGGTCGGTGATCGCTCCCGATTATTATTGGACCGACGCCCACGAACAGCTGTGGATCGCTCACGGCTTGCGCGTGATTCAGGGGCAGAGGCAGCAGCGACAGAGCGCGTGGAAGGGGTGGCGGGGGCGGGTGAGCAAAGTCGGCCATCGCGTCTGGACGCGTTGGTGGCGTGCGGACCGGGTCTACATCGATCGCAACTGTTTGTTCGAACCGGTTTTGCCGTTGCCGTCACCAGCTCATGCGGCCCGGGCGTATCGGGAGGTCACCGGCGCCTGGGCGCGCCACGAACCCGCGGTCGTGCAAGCTCACCGGATCAACTTCGTCCACCTCGATGCCGCGGTGCGCCGACTCGGATTGCTGGAACTCGAGAGGCTGCTGTCCCGCGTCACGGCCGAGCGACCCGTCTTCCTGGTCGACGGGGAATTAGCGGCCCTGAGCCGGCGTGGGACATCGTGGGTCTTACGGGGTGAGGACCTCGTCGTGCGCAACCTCACCCGCGCCCGGCGGCTGGTGGTCGTGCCCGAGCAAGCTCTGCGGACGCTCGCCAGCCAGCGAGATTCGGCAGCGCAGGGAATTCCCCGACGTTCCTTGTTGTTGACCCTGGCTCCGGGCGAGTCCCGGGTGTTGCACGCTACCCCCCTGCTCAGACGACAAGACCAGGACCGTTAACGCCGGCAACCTATTGACGTGAACGGTTTTTTGTGCTAAAGTCACACCCTTAGTAATCAATCCTCGGGGCTTCTCCCGGGGTTCTTTTATCGAATCATGAGACGCCAGCTCGGGTTTCTCGCCCGCTTCCAGGAGGGAACGCATGAATCGGAACTCGCCTCCAGCTGTGCAGCCCCGTTGTCTAGCCCTCGTGCTCGTTGCGTTGGTGGCCTCGGCGTGGCCGGTTCACGCGACGTCCGCGCTCTACGAAGGCACGATCGACGCCTCGCGGTATCGCTGGCTCGTGAACGAATCGAATGAGTACCAACTCGTCTTGACCGGCGGTCGCGAGCTTGGAATCACGGACGAGGTCAACCTGCCGGCCGTCGATCTGCTGCTTCTGGTGCCGGCCGACCTGGTCGTGACGCAAGTGCGGATCGAACCGTTGGCGGTTCGTCGTGAGCCGCTGCCGGGAACCCTGGCGGTCGCGGCTCCGCTACAGACCAGCGAGGGCGAGGAGGTGGCCGTGCGCCACCTCGTCCGCGAAGAAGGAGTG
>JAQULN010000058.1 GCA_028718575.1 Candidatus Krumholzibacteriia bacterium
GTATTCCGGTTCGCCGGCACGACTGCGTTCGCCGCGTACGCGCTCGCGGATTTGCAGCGCTCGATCTGGTGGCGCCAGCGGTGGAGCGTGACGCTCAAGAACCTGTTCGACGGTTTCCTGTACGCGCTTCTGACGGCGGGAACCTTCGGCTGGCTGTGGCCGGAGTCCTAGCCCGAAAAGCCGCGGAGAATGAGCCATTGAGCCGGACGTCTTCGCGGACTAGACTCACGCCGAGTTCGCAACTGACCTGCTCACGCGAGGAGATCCCGAGCATGCGTACGACGATCCTTACCGTGCTGGCCGCCAGCCTGATCCTGGCCCTGGCCTGGGCCGGCGGAGACGAAATGGACCAAGACCCCTATCTCTGGCTCGAAGATGTGACCGGTGAAACGGCTCTCGACTGGGTCCGCGCCCGCAACGCCGTGAGCATGGCGGCGCTCGAAGCAACACCGGGATTCGAGGAGTTGCGCACTGACCTGCTGGCGATCCTCGACTCGGACGCCCGGATCCCCTTCGTCGGCAAGGTAGGCGCGTACTACTACAACTACTGGCGGGACAAGAACAACCCGCGCGGCCTCTGGCGGCGCACCAGCCTTGCAGAGTATCGCCAGGCCGATCCGACCTGGGAAATCGTGCTCGATCTGGACAAGTTGGCCAAGGATGAGAACGAAAACTGGGTCTGGGCCGGCTCTAGCCACTTGCCGCCCGACTACACCCGCTGCCTGATCTCGCTCTCGCGCGGCGGCGCCGACGCAACGGTCTCGCGGGAGTTCGACCTCGTCGCCAAGCAGTTCGTCGCCGGCGGGTTCTACCGGCCCGAAGCCAAGGGCGGCATGAGCTGGATCGACCGCGATCACGTCTACATCCAGTCCGACTTCGGCGAGGGCTCGCTGACGACGTCGGGTTATCCGCGGGTGAGCAAACTCTGGCGCCGCGGCACGCCGCTGTCCGAGGCCACCGTGGTCTATGAAGGCCGGCCGGAGGACATGAGCGTCAGCGCTTACCACGATCATACCCCCGGTTTCGAACGCGACTTCGTCTTGCGCGCGCTGGCGTTCTACAACAGCGAAGTCTACCTGCGCGGCAAAGACGGCGCGCTGACCCGCATCGACGTGCCCAACAGCGCCAGCCCCTCGACTCATCGCGAGTGGTTGACCGTCGAGCTGCGCGACCCGTGGACTGTCGGCGGCCGCACCTTTCCCGCCGGGGCCTTGCTCGCCATCCGTTTCGACGACTTCATGGCGGGCGCTCGCAACTTCGAGATCCTGTTCGAACCCACGCCGACCACCTCATTGGCCGGCTACAATTGGACGCTGAACCACCTCATCCTCAACGTGATGGATGACGTGAAGAACCGGCTCTACGTGCTCACGCCAGGCAAGCCAGGCTGGGCACGGCGGCCGTTCGCGGGCGCGCCGGCGTTCGGATCGGTCGGCGCCTGGGCGGTCGACGACCGCGAGTCGGACGCCTATTGGATGACCAATAACGATTTCCTCACGCCGACCACGCTGTGCTACGGGGAGATCGACGGCTCCCCGACGAAGGTCAAGGAGATGCCCGCGTTCTTCGATGCGAGCGATCTGGAGGTCAGCCAGCACTTCGCCACCAGCCAGGACGGCACGCGAGTTCCCTACTTCATGGTCGCGCCGAAGAACCTGGCCCACGACGGCGAGAACCCGACGCTGCTCTACGGTTACGGTGGATTCGAGATCTCCATGACGCCGTCCTACTCGGCCTTGGCCGGCCGCGGCTGGTTGCGCGACGGCGGCGTCTATGTCATCGCGAACATCCGGGGCGGGGGCGAGTACGGCCCGAGCTGGCATCAGGCGGCTCTGAAAGCCAATCGCGGGCGCGCGTTCGAGGATTTCGCCGCGGTGGCCGAGGATCTCTTCGCGCGCAAGGTCACCAGCCCCCGCCGGCTCGGCATTCAGGGCGGCAGCAACGGCGGTTTGTTGGTCGGCAACATGTTGACCTGGTACCCCACGCTCTGCGCGGCTGTCGTATGTCAAGTACCGCTTCTGGACATGAAACGCTACAACAAGCTGCTGGCCGGGGCGTCCTGGATGGCCGAGTACGGCAATCCCGACCTGCCCGAGGAATGGGAGTTCATCCGCACCTTCTCCCCGTACCACAACGTGCGCGCCGGCGAGTCCTATCCCGCAGTCCTGTTCACGACTTCGACCCGGGACGACCGCGTCCACCCCGGTCACGCGCGCAAGATGATGGCGTTGATGGAAGCGCATGGACATGACGTGCTCTACTACGAGAACATCGAGGGCGGCCATGGCGGCGCCGCCAACAACGAACAATCGGCCTACATGCGAGCTCTGGCGTTCGCATTCCTCAAGGACCGTCTGTTCTAGTCCGAGCGACTAACGCAGGACCGGCTGGCCCGGATCATCCATGAATGATCCGGGCCAGGGAGCAGCCGCAGTAGCCATGGTCTTCGACCTGATCCAGAATGTCGCCCTGCTGGTCACGCTCGCGCTCGGGCTGCACCTGCTCGCGCGCCGGTTCGACGACCGCTCGCCGTTCTACCGCCTGGCTGCCGGGGTGTTGTTCGGCGTCGTCGGCGTGTTCGGCATGAGCACCCCCATTCATTTCGCTACGGGGGTGATCTACGACGGACGTTCGATCGTCTTGGCCTTGGCCGGTTTGTTCGGCGGTCCGGTCACCGCCTCGGTGGCAGCGTTGATCGCCGGCGGCTTCCGCCTGTCTCTGGGCGGCGCCGGCGTCGTGGCCGGTGTGGGCACAGTCATCGAAGCCTCGGCGCTGGGCGGCGCGATGCACTACCTGCGGCGGCGCGATGCTCGCTGGGTCGGCGTGCCGCGTCTGTGGGCGTTCGGCTTGCTCGTCCACGTGATCATGCTTGCCTTGCAGTGGTTGATCCCCGGCGTCGAGGGCTGGCAGATCATGCGCCAGGTAGGCCCGACGGTTCTCGTGTTCTTCCCCGCCGCGTTCGTGCTGATGGCGCTGGTGTTTCTGGAAGGCGAGCGCAGCCGGCGGGGCGAACGGGAATTGCAGGAGACCGAAGAGCGCCTACGGCTGGCCCTTGCGGGCGCCGACCTCGGCGCCTGGGATTGGGACATCCCGACCGGCAGTGGCCGGTTCAACGACCGTTGGGCCGCCATGCTCGGTTATGAGCCGGCCGAGATCATTGCGCACCGCAATTGGTGGGACGAACAGATCCACCCCGACGATCGAGCGACCGTATTGCAGTGCTGGAAGGACCACCTCGAGGGCCGCAGCGATTCCTACCAATCCGAGCATCGGCTACGCCACAAGGGCGGCGGCTGGGTCTGGGTGCTCGATCGGGGCCGAGTGATCGAACGTAGCGCCGACGGCAAGCCGTTGCGCGCTTGCGGCACCCATCTGGACATCACCCGCGCCAAGGAAATGGAAGACCAGCTCCGGCAAGCCCTGAAAATGGAATCGGTGGGCCGGTTGGCCGGCGGTGTCGCCCACGACTTCAATAACATGCTGAGCGTGATCCTCGGACACGCCGAGCTGGCGCTGGCGCGGATCACGCCGGGCCAGCCGTTGCGAAGCGATCTGCAGGAGATCCGCAAGGCTGCGGTGCGTTCCGCGGAACTGACGACTCAGCTTTTGGCGTTCGCGCGCAAGCAGACCATCGCGCCGAGAATTCTCGATCTCAATGAGGCCGTCGCCACCTTGTTGCCGATGCTGCGCCGACTGATCGGCGAGGATATCGAACTGGCTTGGCAGCCGGCAGACGCCCCGTGTCCGGCGCGAATCGACCCCTCTCAGCTCGACCAGATCCTCGCCAATCTGGCGGTCAATGCGCGCGACGCAATCACCGGCGTCGGCAAGATTGTGATCGAAACCGCCCTGGCGGATTTCGACCGGCGCGACTGCGAACACCGTGCGGGTTTCCTGCCGGGAGCGTACGTGATGCTGGCGATCAGCGACGACGGCACCGGTATGGACCGCCAGACGCAGGCCCATATCTTCGAACCGTTTTTTACGACCAAGTCACAAGGCAAGGGAACCGGTCTAGGGTTGTCCACGGTGTACGGTATCGTGAAACAGAATCAAGGCTTCATCAACGTGTACAGCGAACCAGGCACGGGCTCGACGTTCCGGATCTACCTGCCGCGGCAAGCCGCTGATCTCATCGGCCCGGCGCCGGCCGCCGCCGCACGCGCACCGGCCGTCGACGAAGCCACCATTCTGCTGGTCGAGGATGAGCCTACCTTGCTGCTGCTCGCGCGGCGGCAGCTCGAAACCATCGGCCACAACGTGCTCGCCGCTCCGACCCCGCGCGCCGCTCTGGAATTGGCCCGCGCCCACGCCGGTCCGATTCATCTGTTGCTGACCGACGTCGTGATGCCCGAGATGAGCGGCCGCGATCTCTGGCAGCGGCTGTCGGCGCTCCGTCCCGATGTGAAGTGCCTCTTCATGTCCGGCTATACCGCCAACATCATCGCCCACCACGGGGTTCTCGACGAAGGCGTGCACTTCTTGCAAAAGCCGTTCACGGTGCAGGAGTTGGCCGCCAAGCTCCAGGAAACAATGGCGGGCTGAACGGCGCACAAGAACGTCTTATATGCCCGCGGTCAGAGATCGCTAACCCGGCTCAGCGTCTCGTCGACGCCTTTGCGGATCTCGAACCAGAAATCGATGGCTGCTGCACCGGGCTCGCGGGCGAAGCGGTCGAGCCACCCGCTCAGCTCAGCGTCCTGACAGCCGCTTACCTCGCTCATGCGTCGCAGGGCCGACGCCGTGAAATCGATGTTCCGGCGCGATTCCCAGAACACCGTCGAGTTGCGACTGCCAATGCGCCGTGCGAGATCCCGCGTCGCGGCGATGAACTCGTTTTTCTTGCCGAACAACTGACCGATGATCTCGGGCACCATGTCCTCGGCCCAGCCCCGGTGAAACCGGCAGAAACCGACATTGTCGAGCATCAGCTCCTGCACCAACCGTTCGGCGTTCCGGCGGCCGAGCTGGCGCGGCGGCAGGAACGCCTCGCCGTAATACATGTAATACTTGCCCATGATCGGCATCGGCGAGAGCACGCCGGGAGTCCAGTACTGATTGGGCACCATCCAGCCGCGGCTGCCGTTCGAGATGAACACGAACCGGTCGCGTAGCGCGGCCCCACGCTCGCCGCCCAGTCGGCGGGCCCAGACCCGCGGTCCGGCGAAGAAGTCGAGCAAGCCCCGGCGCGCGACGATGCCGTCGAGAATCTCGACCCCGAGCGCGGCGTTCCTCGCCGAATCGCCGACGACATCGAAACCCTCGCGCGAGAAAACCGGCTTGCCCGATACGCCCAGTTCGTCCGGGGTCAGCAGGCCGGTGTCCAGACAGTCGAGCAGCCACGCCACCACGCCGCCGCCGGAGATCCCGTCGAAACCGTGCGTGTCGGCCGCGCGGTTCAGGCGTTCGGCGGCGCGCTGGTCGAAAACACCCGCCAGCGGCCCCAGGGTCTGGTACGGCTCGTAGTCCTTCTTGTACTCGCCATACATCTTCTTGCACACTGCCAAGCACGGTTCGCCGCAATTTTTGAACGACTGGCTCCGGGGCGCGGCGATCACCTCCTCGTTGAACTGGCGCAGATAGTGTTCGACCACCAACTCTTGATGCAGCGAGCGCCGCGCGTCGGGCGCGGCGTCGATGCTGCGATAGTTGAACGCGAGCAGCCTGTCGCCCATGCGGGCGTAGTTCGCGCCGAAGGTTCCGCCGCTGCCGATCTCCGGATCGTGCCGGTACTTGGTGGTCGCTTCCATCTGCTTGGCGACCATCTTCTGTTGATAGCGCTGTTCGAACCACTCGTCGGCCACCTTGCGATCGCGGAAGTCCTCGTCCACGTAGGTGCCGCCGTAGATCACGCCCACCAGACCGTGCTGCTGGAATAGTTTGCTGCCGAAACCGCCGCGCCCGGCCCAGGTGTCGACAAAAGTGATCTCACCCTTGTTGATCGGCACCGACACGATGGCGCCCATGTCCGTCGCCCGGGCAGCCGGCCCCACCGCCAGCACGCGGGGGTCTTCCTGATAGCGGTCGGCGAAGCGGGCGTAGGCCGTGTCGATCACCGCATAGACGCCGCCGCGGCCGCCGCGCCACACCTGGTCGGGGTCGATCGGCGACAGCTCCACCTCGATCTCCTCGCCGTGGCTGCGGTTGAGGTAGAGCAACGACGGCTGCGGCGCGCGGCCGCGGATGGCTAGCATGTTCAAGCCCAAGTTGTCGAACACCAGGCCGGCGCCGCCCATCGAGGAGATGAAGAAGCCCTGCCAGCACGGACTGCGGCCCGTGAAGATCAGACGGTTCGATCCGGGAAAGATCGAACCGCACAAGAGCCCCGTACCGATATTGAGGCTGTCGTGTTCGCTGGCGAGGTGCAGTCCGAGATCGACCGGACCGAAGAACCGGCCCACCGGAAAGCGTTCGATCCGGTAGAAGCCGCTGGCGGCGTCGACGTGCAGCACCCTGAGATTCGTGTCCATCGCCGCAGCGACCTCCGCGTCATGCGCCAAGCGCCGCACCACACTACTTCAGGATGTCCTCCAGACGCACCGCAAGCGCCCGGAACGTCCGCTGGTCGCGGTCCGCCAGGTACTTGTTGGGGCACCGGCCGTTCTCGAGCAATTCGCCCGGCAGGCAGTCCGCGCGATCGGCCACGTCGCGCGGCAGCGATCCGTCGTCGCTGAGCAGCCACAACATGTCCGTCCCCGGCAGTTGGAACACGGCTTCCGGCGCGAAATCCGGCGGCAAGGAGATCGAAAGTTCCCGCGGCGGCGGAGTCGGCGATGCGGTTGGCGACGCTCCCGGCGACGTTTGGACGGCAGACCAGCCGAAGAAGCGGAACCGGTTGGCATCGCCGGCGGGCCCGGCCGCCACGAAATACCGAATCGACTCGCTCGGACCGAGCACAGCCTCCAGGCTGCGGATGCCCAGGCCGGCGGCGTCCAACAGCAAGGGCGCCGCGAACTCGGCGTCCCGGCCGCCGGTCACCATGGCGTCCGGATTGCGCAAGACCAACACGATCGCCAGGTCGCTGTCGTCGGACGGACCATCGTATCGCGGGTTGCGCAGGCCTATTAGCAACGACCCGTTCGGCCCCGCCGCCAAACCCTCGATGTTCAGTCCCGCCTTTTTCGGCGCGAGCGCTTTCCGCTCCTGCTTGGACAGCGACCGGCCGAGACCGATGGATTTCTCCAGTTCCAGGAACTGTAGTTCAGCGTGCCGCGCCAGGTCGGCGGCCAACCGCCGGTACGGCCGGCCGACCGGCACGAGCGACGGTGGCTGATCGCCGCGGCCGGCCTCGACATCGGTCGCGAAGAATGCGTAACGGTTGGGTCGCTCCTTGCCGTCGCGATTGCGCCCGTGCGACGTGATCCAGTAGATGCGGTCGCCGACGCGGGCGGCCCCCTCGATGTCTGCCTCCGGGTGCTTGCCGAAAACGCCCAGGTAGGGGTTCAAATCGAGCCGGCCCACTGGCACCGGCTCGTCGAGGCGGAAAACCAGCAAGGTGTTGTGTTCGTCGTCGGCGACGACGAAATGCCGCGCGTCTAGGGCCGCGGCGGCCGAGGCGTCGCTCGCGCCCCGGAAAACCAGCGGTTCCGCTGCGGACGTCGCCGCCCACACGAGAGCGGCCGCCAAACTCCACACCCTTCGCGGCCGTCGTCCCATGTCGCCTCCTCGCGCCGAATCGGATGGGACGGATCGTTGTCGCCCGTCCCGGCTAGCCGCAGGCCCCCCAATCGAGCCGCAACCAACCCTGAACCTCTGCAGGGAAGATAATGGCAGCCAGGATGACCACGCCAGCCAGTACGCCGGCAAGCGAAACGAGTCCTCTCCTGTTCATGTGGACGCCTCCTGGGGCAAAATTGAACATCGCACTTCAATCAGGGGCGTTCACAACGTGCCGAGCGGACCCTCCGGATGAACGAGCCGCGACGACAGACCCGGCCCAGGCGGGCGCCGATCATCGCAACGAGTCATTAGCCTTGAGCTAGAAATCCCACCCCGTGCTGAATCCACGCCAACTGTAGCACGAGCGGACAGACAGTGTCAATCCTGCCGAGCCGCTGCGCTCAATGTGCGATGGCTCTCGACCAGCGTCTCGACCACGTCCGGTTCGGCGAGCGTCGTCACGTCGCCGAGGTCCCGGTACTCGCCGGCCGCGATCTGCCGCAGGATGCGGCGCATGATCTTGCCGGAGCGCGTCTTGGGCAGACCAGGCGCGACCAGGATCGCGTCCGGCGTGGCGATCGGACCGATCACATGCCGCACCTGTTCCTTCAGCAGACCCTGTAATTCGTGCGCATCGGTCGCCTCGTAGTGACGATCTAAAATCACGTAGGCGAAGATCCCCTGCCCCTTGATCTCGTGCGGGAAACCGACCACGGCAGCTTCGGTGACCGCTTCGTGCGCCACCAGCGCGCTCTCGATCTCGGCTGTACCGAGGCGGTGGCCCGCCACGTTGATCACGTCGTCGACGCGACCGGTGATCCAATAGTACCCGTCTTCGTCGCGCCGGCAGCCGTCGCCGGTGAAATAGAGGCCGGGAAACCGCGAGAAATACGTTTCGTGAAAGCGATGGTGGGCGCCGTGGATGGTGCGCGCCTGCCCGGGCCACGAGTGGCGCAGGCAGAGGTTGCCGGCAGCCGGACCGTCCAGTTCCCGGCCGTCGTCGTCGACCAGCAACGGTCTGACGCCGAAGAACGGCAGCGTGGCCGACCCCGGCTTCATGGGAGTCACGCCGGGCAGCGGCGCGATCAGGATGCCGCCAGTTTCGGTCTGCCACCAGGTATCGACCACGTTGCACCGGCCGCGGCCGACCTTGTCGTAGTACCACAGCCA
This sequence comes from Candidatus Krumholzibacteriia bacterium, assembly GCA_028718575.1. Lineage (GTDB taxonomy): Bacteria > Krumholzibacteriota > Krumholzibacteriia > LZORAL124-64-63 > LZORAL124-64-63 > Glo-17. Next base: position 8,830 of record JAQULN010000058.1, read on the forward strand.
GGTGTCGGGGTTGATCGGCTCGCCCACCGTGCCGAGGGTGCGCAGGCTCTCGCGCGAGGATCGCGCGAGGTATTCATCGCCCGCACGCACCAAAGCGCGGATCGCCGTCGGCGCGGTGTAGAAGATGTTGACTTGGAGGTCGTCGACGATCTGCCAATAGCGGCCGGCGTCGGGGAAGACCGGCGTCGATTCGAACAGCACGGTCGTAGCGCCGTTGGCGAGCGGCCCGTACACGATGTAGCTGTGACCCGTGATCCACCCGCAGTCGGCGGCGCAGAAGTAGATATCGCCGTCGCGATAATCGAACACCACCTGGTGCGAGTAGCTGGCGAAGACCAGATAGCCGCCCGTCGTATGCAGAACGCCCTTGGGCTTGCCGGTCGAACCGCTGGTATAGAGGATGAACAGCGGATCCTCGGCGCCCATCCATTCGATCGAACAGGTCGACCGCTGTTTGTGGCATTCCTCGTCGAGCCACCAGTCGCGCCCGGGCCGCATCGGCGGCTCCAGGTCGGTACGACGAACCACCAGGACCGTGGCGACCTGGTCCAGACCGTCCACCGCGCGGTCCACGGCCTCTTTCAGGGGTAGCCGGCGGCCACCGCGCAGACCTTCATTCGCGGTGACGACCAGGCGGGCGCCGCAGTCGAGGATCCGGTCTCTGATCGCCTCGCTCGAAAATCCTCCGAACACCACCGAGTGCACGGCGCCGATCCGCGCGCACGCCAGCATGGTGTAGATCAGCTCCGGGATCATCGGCAGATAGACGATCACCCGATCCCCCTTGCGGACGCCGTGCTCGCGCAGCACGTTGGCGACCCGCGCCACATGGTGTTTGAGCTGCCGATAGGTGATCCGCTGGTATTGCCCGGGTTCGTCTTGCGCCCAGATGACTGCGGTCTGGTCGCCCCGCTGGTTCAAATGCCGGTCGACGCAGTTGTAGCAGGCGTTGAGACGTCCGCCCAGAAACCAGCCCATATCGGTCTCCTCGTAATCGCTGTCGAAGACCGTATGCCAGCGGTGAAACCACGTCAGCTGCTCCGCGCGCTGGGCCCAGAAGTGATCCGGCGCATCGAGTGAGAGCCGGTAAAGGCGTTGGTACTCCGCGAACGTGGGGATGGCCGGCGTACGGTCAGCGTGCCGATGCGGTTGGATGACGAGACGCTCGTTCATGGAATTTCTCCGCCAGGTATCGAAGCCTGCCCTCACAATGAAGACAAAACCTATCCAATTATTCCCCGATCCGCATCGCCGCGGCGCCAGGAAATCCTCAATCCGCCGCCGTGAACGGCGAAAACACCAAGGAATAGCTGACGGCCCGATCCCCCTGCCGACCCCTCCGGTGCCGGCAGGGCTGCGGAGGCAATCATGGCGTCTCGGCGCATCCTGACTCTTATGACCATGGTGACCGCGTTGATGTTGGTTCTTTCGCTCGGCCTGCTTGTCCACACGCAAGACGGACGTTCCGAGCATCCGGCCTGGCTCGAGCTGTCGAATCGGCTGGCGGTTTCCCTGGATCAACTCGCCGAGCGCACCGAAGCGCTGGCGCAATCGGTCGAGCTGGCCGGCGCTCGGCAGGCTCGCCAGGAATTGGCGCTGGCCGTGCTGGCCTTCGATCAAGCCCTGGTTGCACTCGCCGAGACATCCCCGGACCATTCCGTCACCGACGCGGTCACCGGGATTCAGACCGTCTGGCGCGAGCTTGGACTCGATCTGGCCGACCTCGCCGCCGGCGAGTACGCCGCGAACAGCCCGGCCGGTCGCGAGACCGTGGCCCAACTCAAGCGCGAAGCAGCGCCGTTGCGCGAACATCTCCAGGCCGTCACCGCCGCCCTTTATGCAGTCGACCAGCGCAGCGGGCGCAAGACCGCACTGACTCGTAGCGCCGCCGTGATCCTCGCTGGCACGACGTTGCTGCTCGGGCTGGCTGCTTTCCGGCCGCGGCGCGAGCGTGCCGCGGGGGCGCAGAGCAGCGGCGTACCCGGGCCGTCCACGGTCGCGATATCGACCGCGACCGCCGGCGCGTTCGCTGCGACCGCGGCCGCTGCCTCGGGCGGTTCCCCGTCGGCCTATCCTAACGGAGCGCCGGGTGCGGTCGTTCTCGCGGCGGCGCCTGGCGCCGCGCCCGGCGACCTGGGCCTGGCCAGCGCCGCGGTCGATCGGGTTTCGGTCGACATGCTGACGATCGCCCGCAGCGCCGAACGGATGCAACAAGCCGTCGATTCGGTCACGACCGCGTTGCAGGGCATGCTCTACAGCTTGAACGATCTGGCGCAGGACGCGCACGAAGGCAGCCGCATCACCCGCACGGCGAACAACGCCGCCGTCTACGCCGCCGACACCGCCCGCGAACTGCTGG
>JAQULN010000059.1 GCA_028718575.1 Candidatus Krumholzibacteriia bacterium
TCCTGCTCGGCGTACGCAGCTTGACGACCCTGTACGCCGGCTTGACGCTGTTGTGCCTGGGCAACGGTCTGTTCAAACCGAACATCTCGGCCATGGTCGGCAATCTCTATGAGCCGGGCGACGCCAAGCGCGACGCGGGCTTCAACATCTTCTACATGGGCATCAACGTCGGCGCCGCGGCGTCGGCCCTGCTCTCGGCTCCCCTGCGCAACCTGTTCAGCTTCAACATGGCGTTCATCGCGGCGGGCGTGGGCCTGGTGATCGGTCTGGTCGTCCTCAGCTCGAACTGGCGCAAGCTCGAACGGGCGGATCGCCATTCGCAACCCGATCCCGAGGACATCACGTTCGGCCAGATCGTGGTGCGCATCCTGGTGCCGGCGGCGCTCTGCGGCGCCCTCGGTTACCTGGTCGGCGAACGCTGGGACTTCGTGCAACGGACCATCGGCGCGGTGACTTTCGCCTTCCTGGTCGGCATGCTGCCCATCATGGGGTACTTCCTGACGCTCTGGCTGAAAGCCAAGCCGGCCGAGAAAGCGGGGCTCGGGGCCCTGATCCCGGTCTTCGTAGCCGGCGGCACGTTCTTCATGATCCTGCACCTCTCGGGCGGCTTGATGACCATCTACGCCGAGCACCAGACCAATCGTCAGGTGCCGGCCCTGGCCATCGGTCCCTATAGCCAACAGGCCATGCCCGGCTACTTCGGCAACGCGGCGCCGGACGTGCCGCGTCCAGACGAGCGAACCCTGGTCACGGTCAGCTCCGACGTGGAAGCGATGTTCGGTGCCCGCCGGGTGAGCGAGACCGCCGTGGCGCAGCTTGTGCAAGACGGCCTGGTGACGACCGCGGCGCCCGGGACGGCGGTCTTGGCGCCAAGCTGGGGATTCCTTGCGAGCCGGGTCTACCCTGACGAGAACCTGCGTGTCTCGACGGCGACCGACGCGCATGGCGTCACCGTGACGACGGTGCGCGTCGTACCGGAGACCGCCTCGGCGATCGGCGAGGTGATCTTTCTGCGCGAGGTCGACGACACGCTGGTGCCGGCCCTGCTGGTCAGCGAGGCGACCTTCGCCGCGGTCTATCAGCAAGCGAGCCCGGCGCGGCTCGCGCCGGGCCGGTTCCTTGGTTTGGTCAACGCCGAAATGATCACGGCGCTGTTCAATCCGGTGTTCGTGGTGCTCTTGACGCCGGTGGTCGTGTTGTTGTTCGGGCGGCTGGCCGCGCGCGGCCGGCCGGTTTCGACAGCCCGCAAGATTTTCATCGGTCTGATCCTGACCACGATCTCGCTCTTGATCATGGTCTGGTCGGCCAAGGTCGGCGGCAACGGGGCCATCAAGGTCTCGGTGATGTGGCTGCTGATCTACTACCTGGTGATCACCTTCGGCGAGCTGTGTCTGTCGCCGATGGGACTGAGCCTGGTGACCAAGCTGGCGCCGCGGCGCTACGTGGGCTTGATGATGGGCGGCTGGTTCCTGTCGACCGCGGTCGGCAATAAGCTGTCCGGATTCATCAGCGGTCTGGCGCCCACCGCCGGCATGTTCTTCGTGCTGGCGCTGGCGACCCTGGGCGTCGCCCTGTTTATCTTCGTGCTGCTACCCAAACTGGATCGGGCGATCAAGCAGTACAGCGCCTGAGGCGATCGGTGCAGGGCAAGGCGGCGATGATCGGCGAACTCCATAGCGCCGCAGGCGCGAGAACACCGCCGATCATTGCCGCCTTGCCCTGCACCTTCGCGTTCAAGCGGTGAAGGAGGTCGTAGCGTTGAAGCGGAGTCTGGTGCTGTGGGCGATCGCGCTGCTCTTGACCTTGGGCAGTGCGGTCTGGCAGCGGCTCTCCGGGCCGACGCATCCGATCCGGGTTCGTGAGTCGGTCGCGGGCCAGGAGATCACGGGCCGGCTGCTGCGCTCGCAGACGGTCGGCGCGGGCGTGCCGATCAGTCTGCAGGCCGGCGCGGGACTCGTGGGCGAGGTGCGCTGGCGGCGCTGGCCCGGCGACCATCCCTGGCAGACGGTTGGCTTGCGGCGCGCCGGGGACCGTCTCGTGGGCGAACTTCCTGCCCAGACGATGAAAGCCGCGCGGATCGAGTACAGCGTGGAGATCACCGACGGCCTGGGCAGCACGATCACTCGATCGGCGCGGCTGCGTTTCAAGGGGGCGGTGCCCGGTGTCGTCCTGGCGGTGCACGTGGCGGCGATGTTCCTGGGCATGCTGCTGAGCCTGCGGACCGGGCTGGAGGCGTTGACCCGCGGCCCGCGACTGGCGCCGCTGGTTGCAGCAACCTTGATCTGCCTCGGCGGGGGCGGGTTGCTCTTGGGACCGGTCGTGCAGAAGTACGCCTTCGATGCCTACTGGACCGGCTGGCCCGTCGGCGAGGACCTCACCGACAACAAGCTCGCCGTCGCGGTGCTCGCCTGGGGCGTGGCCGCGTGGCAACTGCGCCGGGGGCGGCGCTGGTGGGTTGTCCTCGCCAGCTTGATCACGTTTGCGATCTTCGTGATCCCGCACAGTCTCCACGGGTCGACGCACGACTGGGAGACGGGTCGTCACATCCAGGCCGAAGCGCGGTCGCGGTCGCCGATGGCCTGAGCGCCGGTCAGCGCCAGCCAACCGCGCGGCCCCGGTTCTGCTCGCGCAGCCAGGCGAGCAGGGGCTCGTAGTAGTCGAGCATGGCCGAGGCGCTCAAGGGTTCGCCCGTGGTCTCGCGCAGGAGTTGGTTCCAGTCGCGGCTCGCGCCGGCGGCCATGAGCGCCTCCAGGTAGATGCCGACCTGGCTGTTGCCGTAGTAGTTCGCGTCGTGCACGTTTTGCCGCAGGATCTGCGTGCAAATGTAACGGTGCAATTGATGCGCGACGACGTGGCTGAGGGCGCGGTCCAGGTACCAGGCCGGCTGTTCGCTGATGACAGCCAGTGCGGCGGCATCGCAGTGGTCCTCGCCGCGCGCCGCCGGCGGCGCCACCCCCTGGAACGTCGCGGCGTACTGCCACCAGCGCTCGTTGAAGAGGTGCCGCGGCAGTTCGCCTTCGTAGAAATCGTGCTCCCAGTGCGCGACCGTGCCGCAGGCGAACGGCAACAACACCACCGGTCCGGTCAACGCCTGGCTCAACAACCAGCGGATCCGTTCCGGCGCCTGTTCCGGCTCGAGCATGCCGATCTCGCTCAGGTACAGCGCACGCGTGCTGGCGAGCGCTCCTAGCGCGCCGACGGCGGGCGGGAAGCAGCGATTGGCGCCCTGGCGCAACAACGGCGGCAGCTCGGGTCGGGCATACGCCAGGCAGTAGTAGACCCGGCCCAACTCCTGGTGAACGGTCTGGAACCAGTGGAAGTCGTTGCGGACGCTCAGCAACGCGCGCACGTCCTGGTCCAGGTCGAGATGCCAGATCGCGGACTCGCCGCTCTTGCGCCGGTTGGCGTCGGCCGGCAGCGGAAAGAGGTCGCTGCGGCCCCAGAACGTCACCGGGAGCGGATCGAACCCGAGGCTGCGATAGAACCGTTCCCCTTGCTCGACGATCCACTGCGGCGTCACCTGGCGCAAGTTGCCGTCGAGGTCGGCGGCCGAGACGACGTCCGGCCAGCGGTTGCCCCGACGGTCGTTCAACCAGTGCGCCGGCAGCAGGCGCGGCGCTCGGGCCTGGCCGTAGCGCGCGGCCAGCTCATGGCCGACCCAGGCCTGCAACTGCTCGTAGAGCGGCAGCAGGCCCTCGTGCAGATCGTCCATGAGCAGCAACATCTCGCGGCTGTTCAATCCGTAGTCGGCGCTCACCAGGTGAAAGTAAGACGTGTAGCCCATAGCGCGCGCGACCGCGTTGCGCAGGGTTTGCAGCTCGGCCAGGCCGTCCTTCATGGCCACGCCCACGGTCTGTCCGCACTCCCAGATCGCGCGGCGCACCGCCGGATCGCGGCTGTCGCGCAGCAGACGGTCGAGGTCGGCGGGCGAGACGTCGCGGGATTCGCGCCCGGGCACCTCGAGCCGGAATCGGTGGGCGTGCCAGGCGGCGGTCTGCCGCGCCTCGAGCTGGATCAGCTTGCGGACCGTGGCCGGGATCGTGCCGGGGCGGCGGGCGGCCAGCTCCCAGGCCTTCTCGAGCTGGCGGTGCTGGCGCTCGCTGAGCCCGGCGGCCTGCCGCAGCGCCTGCAACCGGTCGATGACCTGGCGGCTGCCGGTGAATTCGGCCAGCGCCTCGGCTGCCGCGACGGCCGCGTCGCTGTTGGCGACCGAGATGTCGATGGCCGCGTTCCAGGCGGCATTGGCCGCCGCGGTCCACAGGCGGCGGTACGTGAGGTTATACGCGTCGAGGAAGCTATCGAGCTCGGCGGGGGCGAAATGCGGCCGCTCCGCCGCAGCCATTTGGGGTTGATCGCCAGGACCGCCTCGCTGCGCGCGATCGGCCACCACGAGTGCGATGATGCCGACCGCCAGCAACCCGATGCCGGCGAGCGCCAGCTTGCGAATCTGCATCGGCGTCCTTCGGTTCGCGTCCAACGGCGGCCGTCAGTCCGGCCGCGAGCACCGGGGCGCATCGTAACGTGTCGAGGTAGGATCTGTAAAGGCGAGGTCGTCTTCCCGGAAGACGACCTCGTCCAGAACCGCGGCAGGGTGCGCCGGGTCAAGCTCATTTGACGAGCATCAACTTGACGGTCGCCGAGACGACCGCGCTAGCGAGACCGGCGCCAGAAGACATAGGCGCCCAGCAGCACGATCGCGCTGACCACCGTCAGCCACGGAAAGCGCCGTTGCTGGGGTACCCGCGCCGTCGTCGGTCGCCGCGGCTGCGCCGGTCCGATCGTATCGGTGGTCGTGGCGATCGCGTGCGGCAAATCGACCGTGACGCGGACCTGCTGGCCCGCGGTCAGAGGCCGCCCGATCCAACGGTCGAATTCGCTGTAGCGGTTGTCGCGATCGCGATCCAGATCGAAACTGCCGACCTCGAGTTCAGCCGGCCAGACCAGCAGGCTCCAGGTGTCCGCCGCCAGGTTCAGGCCCACGTTGAATTCGAGGCGATCGCCGTTGACCACGCCGCGGACGGCGACGCGCGCAGGGCCGGGCGGCAGGGCGACGGGCACGCCGTGCAGGCCTGCGGCAGTCGGCTGCAAGCGGGCGGTCAAGGGATCGGGGCCGCGGCTGACCTGGACGTCGACCTGCTCGATGCCGGCCGGTAGGGCCAGCTGCACCGGCAGCGACGCCGCAGTCAGTGTGCGTTGCGGCCGAGTCTGGTTGTCGACCTGCAGGACGTACTCGAGGGAGTACGCCGCTTCGCGCCGCCGCACCAGCACGTTCAGGCCGGTGACCACGAGCCCCGCCGGATCGGTGCTCAGCTCGAATGCATAGACGGTGGCAGCCTTGCCGTCCAGGAACGCTTGGCCCCGGTGCTCGACATGGTAGTCCACGCCATCGACCCAGGTCGACACGATGTAGGGCTTGTAGTTGTAGATTTCGACCTGGGGAAACGTGATCGCGCCGTCGACGTGGAATCCCTCGGCCACGGTCGTCATGACGGCGCCTGGTTCGCGGATCAAGACGCGCTCGGCGCGGGCGGGCTGGTTGGTCGTCGCATTGACCACGCGCACGGTCAGGTCGGCGCTGAGTTTGTCGAGGATGATGTCCTGACTTGCGGCCGCACCGGCGCCGGCCAACCAGGCGATGGCGGCGAGCAGGCCGGCCGCGACGAAGAAGCGGTGCATCATACCGAAAGACCTCCGGAAACGGTCGCCGGGCTAGTTTCCCGGACGCTCAGCGAGACCTTGCGCCAGCGGCCGCGTCGCGGGCGTGCCCGCAGCGGCGGCCACGGTCCCGAGTGCGCAGTATGCCGCCCGCGCTCGAGTCTGTCTACCTCGGCGTGACGGTGGCGGCGCGAGATGACTCGCCGCGAACTGACGGTCACGGTCGTGCGGCCACTGCGGTCTGCAGTCGCTGCTGGTAAGCGTCGAGGTCGCCGCAGAGGAAGAACCGGTCGTACCCGGTGAAGAACGGATGCAAGACGTCGGCTGGTCCCAGACGCGACGGTCCGGTCGAACCGCGCAGGGGGAAGAACGCCAGGTACGGCCGGAAGTAAGCGGCCCGCTCGAAACAACGGGTTGCGTGGTAGCGGTCGCCGGCCTGGGCATGCAGCTGCCCGCGATCTTGCCAGTAGCGCCAGGCGAGTCGCGGCGGCAGCTCGAGCGCCGTGGGGGGCGGGCCGAGCAGCCAGAGCGTGTCCTCGATCTCGCCGGACGGCGCGCCGATGCGGGCGCGGATCCAGTCCCGCGCGAAGTACGACGTCTGTCGCGGCCAGTTCGCGCGCTGATAACCGAGCTGGCCGCCGTGAGGCGGGGCCACCTGCCAGCGCAAGTCCTCGCGCACCCCGGCGCGCACCGCGCGCAGCCGGAGTTCGGCGGACGGCAACCGGCGGATCTGGTCGGCGGCGTCGCGCGTCCGGCCCCGGTCGACCAGCGCCAGGCCGCGCAAGACCTGGGCTTCGAAGCGGCGGTCGTCCCGTTCCGGGGAGGGCGTGGCAAGCCAGGGCTCGACGTGCGCCAGATAGGCGAGGGTCAGGCCCGGTTGGCGTTGATCGAGCGCGAGCCAGGCCAGGTCGAGCAAGATGTCGCGGCGCAGGCGACCCGCGTTGCCCTCGGCTACCTGTCGAGGATCGATGCGGTCCAGGGCCGCCAGGGCCGCGCCCAGCGACCGCTGTTGCCGCGGCCGATCGCCGACCACGCCGCAGAAGAAGGCCAGGTCGCGCCAGGCTGCGGCGTTGGACGGATCCAGGCCGGTGGCGCTGATCCAGCGGCCGATCGCGTTGGTCACGGCGGTTTCGACGCCCTGGGGACGGGCGGCGAAATCGGTCACGTTCAGGTTGGGCAGGTAGCCGCCGGCGAGCATGCTACGGTAGTGGTTGATGACGCCGAGCAGCAGGCCGCGGGCGTCGGCGTGATGCCCGGCGGCGAGCCGGCGGCGCTCTTGTCGCTCCTCCTCGTGCAGGCGTAAGAAGAAGTGCAATCCCACCGAGTCCCAGCGCGCCTGGTAAGTCGTCGCCGCCCGGTAATCGTCGGCTGGCCGACCGCTGACCAGGTTCTGGGCGCCGGCGAAGTCCCGCAGACTGATCTGCAGGTAGCGGTCCAGGTGCCAGTCCAGATCGTCCCAGTCGACGTAGAGATCCGCGGCGAGCGCCGGTTCGTTGCTCTGCGTCTGGCCGGCGGGCGGACGACTGCAGCCGGCGCCGCCAAGAACCAGACCCAGGCCGAGCACGCCCAGCAATCCAAGAATACTTGTTTGTCGGACATACCTGTACTGGCCAGAACGTCGATATGGAGATTTCATAGACGCCCCCTGGGTTAGCCCGGATGATTCATGAAGGACCACCCTACGGGCAGAATACCGAAGCCGAACGCAGAGGTCAATTCGCCCTGACCGGGTGAGCGGCCGCGCCGCCTTCCGGCTTGGCGCCGCGGCCGCGATGGCCTAGTCTTCGCGCGATCGGCTGTCTGGACCTCGACCGGAGCTTTGCATGCGCCTCGCGCTCTTCGGCCCGGCGCCGCCGTTGCGCGGCGGCATCGTGGCCGCCCAGGCCAACCTCTACCGCACCCTGCAAGGGCGGGGCCACACGCTGCACTGGACCAGCTTCCGGCGGCAGTACCCGGCGTTCCTGTTCCCGGGGTCCGCCCAGGAAGGGCCCACCGCTTCCTGGCTCGACTGTCCGAGCCGCCGGGTGTTCGTGCCCTGGGACCCGTGGTCGTGGCGCCGCGCGGCCCGCGATCTGCTCGCGTTTCAGCCCGACGGCGTGGTGGCGCGCTGGTGGATCCCCTTCTTCGCGCCCGGGTTCTGGAGCGTCGCGCGGCAGGTGCGCCGGCGCACGCGGCTGATCTGGGTGCTCGACAACGTCGTGCCGCACGAGCGCTACCCGCTGGGCATGTGGCTGACGCGCCGCGCGCTGCGGCAAGGACACGCCTTCGTGGCGCAGAGCGAGCAGGTGCGGGGCGACCTGTTGAACCTGCTGCCGGACGTCGATTCCGCGCTCGTTCGCCTGGCGCCGCATCCGGTCTACGACTACGGCGACCCGGGGCGACCGCGGCCCACGCAGGCCGAAGCCCGCCGTCAACTCGATCTGCCGGACCGCGCGCGCGTGATTCTCTTCTTCGGATTCATCAAACCCTACAAGGGACTGGTGCACCTGATCGACGCCGCGCCGCGCCTGCGCGAACGCTACGGACCGGACGGTGTGCGGGTGCTCGTCGTCGGCGACATCTACGGCGATCGCCGCCCGATTGCCGATCGCATCGCCCGCTCGGGCGCGCAGGACATCATCCGCTTGCACGACGAGTATGTGCCCGACGACGAGGTCGAGGCCTGGTTCGTCGCGAGCGACCTGGTGGCCTTGCCGTACGTGTCGGCCACGCAGAGCGGCATCGTGCAGATCGCCTGGAATTACGACAAACCAGTGGTCACGACGCGCGTGGGCGGCTTGCCCGAAGTGGTCGCGGACGGCGTGACGGGGTTCCTGGTGCCGCCGGGCGACGCCGCGGCGCTCGCCGCGGCCTGCATTCGTTTCTTCGACGAAGGACACGCCGCGGCCATGGCGCGCGCGGTGGCCGCGGCGAAGGCCGGGTACTCATGGGAGCAGCAGGCGCGGGTGATCGAGGAACTGGTAGCGATACGGTTAAGTTATTAATTAACAACAGATAGTGAAATACAGTGTAGGATCTACATCAACGACTTCTCCATCAACTGGCACACCGCCGAATCTTCCGGCAGCAACCGGCGCGCGCGCGCCAGGACCGCTCGCGCATCTTCGCGCCGGTCGTGGTCCAGCAGGATCGTGAACGCCATCAACAGCGTGAAGTCGTCGAGGTCGTCATCCGGCGTCTCGCCGGTGGCGATCGCCAGGGCGAGCGTCATATCCCCCGATTCACGGCCTGCGATCAGCGCTTCTTCCAACTCGCCGGCTACGTTCCAGTCCAGGCCGGCGCCGGTCAATTCCTCGTCCAGGGCGGCCCCGTTTTCATCTCGCTGGGTGGCGGCGACGAACTGCAGTGGTTGCGGCGAAAGGTCGATCGTGACCTCGCGCCCCGAGGCGACGGCCTGCAGCAGGGTGACGACCCGCTGGTTGCCGGGCATCAACAATGCCGCGCGTTCGAGATCGGCCAGCGCCGCCTGGCGCTCGCCCCGCTGCAGGTTCAACAGACCGCGGTTGAAGCAATTGGGGCCGTCGGCCGGCAGAAGCTGCTCGACCCGGTCGAACGCCGCCAGTGCTTCGTCATGGCGTCCTTCGTACGCCGTGACCACGGCGAGCGCCTGCCAGGCGCGGCCGTGCGTGGGATCCTGGGCGACGCAGCGCTCGAACCAGGTTCGGCTTTCCGGCAGCTTGCCGGCGCCGAGGGCGGCGGCCCCGCGCAGGAACGCGACGTCCGCTTCGCGCTGGCCGTTGTCGAGGTGGCCTACCGCGAGTGCGTCCAGATCGGCTTTGGCCGCCGCCCAGTCGCCTAGTTGCAGGTGCAGGCGGGCGCGCAGCAGGCGCGCCGCGTGCGGCTGGAACCCGCGGCGGACGCAGGCGTCGAGACCGCCCACGGCCTGGCGCCATAGCAGCGGGCGTTCGGCCGGGTCGAACGCCTGGCAGGTCAGGGCCCGGTTGACGGCATAGCTCCAGAGGCTGCCTGCGAGGAAGTAGGTGCGGTAAGCCTGGAAGTAGGGCAGCTCGGAATCGGGTTCGTTGCGGGCCAGGCCCGCGAGGCGGTGGGCCGTCTGCGGAAACAGGAGACCGAATGGTCGCTGGTAGTATGCCTGCTGCCAGTACAACGCCGCCGTGGCGGGGTCGCCGAGTTCAGCAACGATCTGGCCCATGTCCTGCCAGAAGCGCCGGCCGATGCCGTTTGGCCTCCGGCCGACTTGCCGGTGGGCGACCTTCCAGGCGGCCAGGTCCCGGTGGCCCGTGCGCAGATCGAGCCAGACTTGCACCCAGACTTCCAGGTCGTCCATGGTCCGTGTGCGCAGGCCGCGCCGGAGCGGGATCCGCGGCAGGCGGGCCTGGTAGGTTCTGGTCAGCAAGTATTCACCGCGTTCGGCGTGGCAGAGCGCGCGCAACAAGTCGGCCTCGACTGCCGGAGGCAGCGCCTGTTCGCCGCCTGCTCCGTTCTCGAGATCGTGCGCGTGGCCGGCGAGCCAGGCCAGGCAATCCTCGTAATGACCGTCGTCGCGGCGATCCCAGGCTTCGTCCAGGATCAGGCGGCAGCGCCGGTTTCTGACGGTTGTTTCGTTGGCGGCCTGTGCTTCGCCGGGCGGCGGTAGCGAATCCGCCGTAGCGGTCAGGTACTGCCGGCGGGCCAGGGCGGCGGTCTCGCGGTCTCCGACCACGTCGTTGAACGTGGCCAGGTGGAACCAGGCGTCGGTGCTGCCGGGGTCGGTGCCCACCGCGGTATGCAGGCGCCGCAGAACCCGCGTCATGACCTTTGGGTATCTGAGAAGACTATCGCAGACCTTACCTTCCCGCAAGCGATAGCTGTGATCGGCGACGGCGAGGAACGCTTGCTGCACCAGCTCGGCCGCCGCCTCCCGGCGCCAGGCGCGTTCGGCGGCGGATCGCGCGGCGAACTCCTCGGCGCCCAGCGAGTCCCAGGCGGCCGCGAACGCGATGGTCGGCCAAAAGGTCGCGGCCGGGCCCGCCCAGCCGCCGCGCAGCCAGCCGCTGCCTGCCGCCCAGCCGCCGCGAGGCAACTGGCCGTCCAGCTCCTGCCAGTCGATGACCGTGTGGTAGGGCCGGGGCTCGGTCGCGGGCTGCGGGCCGCGACCGCAGGCGGACAGGCCGGCCAGGATGATCGACAGGACGAGTTGAACCGAGCAGCGTCGCATGACATCCCCCTTTGCGATGATTGAACAGTACGGAGACCAATGACCGCGAGTCAATCGACCCCCGCAGCCCGGGCTTGGCCCTCGACCCGGCTTGCCCTACACTCCCGCCAGAAAATCCTGCGTGCGTGGTCCGAAGTGCGGAGGCGCCCATGGCCGGCGTGGACACTGGTCTGGATATCCTGCTCAGCGACCAGGCGGCGCGCCTGCGCGGCCGCCGCGTCGGCCTGCTCGCGCACCCGGCGAGCGTCGACCGGCGCCTGCGCCACGCCGTGCCGCTGCTGCACGCGGCGCTCGGCGGCGATCTGCGCGCGCTGTTCGGTCCGCAGCACGGCCTGCGCGGCGAGACCCAGGATAACA
>JAQULN010000060.1 GCA_028718575.1 Candidatus Krumholzibacteriia bacterium
GAGACCCATCCCAACGGCCGCCGGCTCTTCCGGGCCCGCATCATTCCCTACCGGGGATCCTGGGTCGAGTTCACGACCGATATCAACGACGTGCTATTCGTCCACATCGACCGCAAACGCAAGCAGCCGGTGACCATGCTCATGCGCGCGCTCGGCTTCGAGAACGATGCCGAGATCATCGCCCGCTTCCACACCGTTGAAACCGTCAAGCTCGCGCGCAAAGGCACCAAGAAATACGACGCGCTCGTCGAGGGGCTCGAGGGCCGTGTCCTGGCTGCGGACTGCTACAAGGCGGACGTCGACGTACCGTTCGCCAAGGCCGGCCAGGTCATCGATCCGCTGCTGAAGGAGGAAATCCTGCAGAGCGGCGCCGCCGAGATCCAGCTCATCGCTGCCGATGAAGTGTCGGTGAACCGGCCCAGCTTGATCCTGAACACCCTGCGCAAAGACCCCACCTCGACCCGCGACGAGGCGCTGCGGCGCTTCTACCAGTTGCTGCGGCCCGGCGAACCGCCGAGCGAGGAGGTGGCGGCGCAGTTGTTCGAGCGCCTGTTCTTCCACGAGAAGCGCTACGACCTGGCGGAAGTCGGTCGCTACAAGATGAATCGGCGGTTGAAGCTGGACGTGGCGAAGGATGTCACGACGCTTACGAGCGATGACTTCCTGGCGATCATCCACGAGATGATCGCGCTGTTCCGCGGCACCGGCGAGATCGACGACATCGATCATTTCGGCAATCGGCGGATCCGTTCGGTGGGCGAGCTGCTCGCCAACCAGTTCTCGGTCGGCTTGTCCCGCATGGCGCGCATCATCAAAGAGCGGATGAACCTGTCGGACCGGGACAAACCGTTGACGCCGGTCGATCTGGTCAATTCGCGCACGGTGTCGGCCGTGGTGCAGAGCTTCTTCGGCAGCAGCCAGCTCAGCCAGTTCATGGATCAGACCAATCCGCTCAGCGAGATGACGCACAAGCGACGCCTGAGCGCCCTGGGCCCCGGCGGCCTGCACCGCGATCGCGCGGGTTTCGAAGTCCGCGACGTGCACTACACCCATTACGGCCGCATGTGCCCGATCGAGACGCCGGAAGGGCCGAACATCGGTCTGATCGCCAGCCTGGCCACGTATGCCCGCATCAACCGCTTCGGCTTCATCGAGTCGCCGTACCGACTGGTCAAGAGCGGCAAGGTGCAGCCCGGTGTGCAGTATCTGACGGCGGACCAGGAAGACGGCGTGACCATCGCTCAGGCCAACGCCCCCGTCGATCCCAAGGGCGTGTTCCGGCAGGAGCAGGTGCTGTGCCGGTACAAGGGCGAGTATCCCTTGGCCATGCCCGCCGAGATCGAATACATGGACGTGTCGCCGAAGCAGATCGTCTCGGCGGCGGCGTCGCTGATCCCATTCCTCGAGCATGACGACGCCAACCGCGCGCTCATGGGCTGCAACATGCAGCGGCAAGCGGTGCCGCTCTTGAGAGCCGAGGCGCCCGTGGTGGGCACGGGCATGGAGAAGAAGATCGCGATCGACTCGGGCGCGGTGCTCGTGGCCGCGGCCGACGGCGAAGTCGTCTCGGCGACCGCCGACGCCGTGGTCGTCCGCTACGACGACGAGGGGATCGTCAAGTCCGACGATTTCTTCTCGAGCGGCGGCATGGTCGAATACCGGCTCAAGAAGTTCAAGCGCTCCAACCAGGACACCTGCTACAACCAGAAGCCGTTGGTGTTGCCCGGGCAGCGGATCAAGGCCGGCGATGTACTCGCCGACGGTCCCTGCACCGAAGGCGGCGAGCTGGCGCTGGGGCGCAACTTGGTGGTCGCCTTCATGCCCTGGGGCGGCTACAACTTCGAGGACGCCATCCTCGTCAGCGAGCGCTGCGTATCGGATGATCTCTACACCTCGCTGCACATCGAGGAATTCGAGCTCCAGGTGCGCGATACCAAGCGCGGGGTCGAGGAAATCACGCGCGAGATTCCCAACGTGGGCGAGGAAGCGCTGCGCAACCTCGATGAGGACGGCGTCATCTACATCGGCGCGCATGTGCGGGCCGGCGACATCATGGTCGGCAAGGTGACGCCCAAGGGCGAGACCGAGCTGTCGCCCGAGGAGAAACTCTTGCGGGCGATCTTCGGCGAGAAGGCCGGCGACGTGAAGGACGCCAGTCTGAAGGCGCCGCCGGGGATGGACGGGATCGTGGTCGGCGTGCGGGTGTTCAGCCGCCAGGACCGCAGCGCCCGCTCCAAGAAGGAAGAGAAGCGACAGCTCGACGCCCTGCGGCGCCGCCGCAATCGCAAGCGCGAGAAGGTGGACCAGGTCTGCAACGAGCGGCTTCGCGAGCTGTTCCTCGGCGAGACGGCCCAACATATCATCGACGCCAATACCGGCGAGGTGCTGGTCAAGAACGGCCGCAAGTTGACGCAGGCCGTGCTCGACGAACTCGACTTCGGCGCCTGCCATTGGGGCCTGTCGCTGGTCAAGGAGCCCAAGAAGGACGCCCGCATCCGCGCGGTGTTCGAGGCGGCGAGCCGCGAACGCGAACGCATCGATGTCGAGTATGAGAAGGAATGCGAGCGGGCGCTGCGCGGCGACGAACTGCCGCCCGGCGTGGTCCGGCTCGTCAAGGTCCACGTCGCCCGGCGGCGCAAGTTGCAAGTCGGCGACAAGATGGCCGGCCGGCACGGCAACAAGGGCGTGGTCTCGAAGATCATGGCCGAAGAGGACATGCCGCACCTGGCCGACGGCACGCCGGTCGATATCGTACTCAGCCCGCTCGGCGTGCCCAGCCGCATGAACCTGGGCCAGATTCTCGAAACCCACCTGGGCTGGGCGGCTCACCATCTGGGTATGAAGGTCATGTGCCCGGTGTTCGATGGCGCGAAAATCGACGAGATCAAGGACGCGCTGCAGGATGCCAGCCTGCCGCGCAGCGGCAAGATGCAGCTCTACGACGGACGCACCGGCGAGCCCTTCGACAAAGAAGTCACGGTCGGCATCATCTACATGTTGAAGCTGCACCACTTGGTGGAGGAGAAGATCCACGCCCGGTCGATCGGCCCCTACAGCCTGGTCACGCAGCAGCCGCTGGGCGGCAAGGCGCAATTCGGCGGCCAGCGCTTTGGCGAGATGGAGGTCTGGGCGCTGGAGGCGTACGGCGCCGCGAACTGTCTGCAGGAGATGCTGACGGTGAAGTCGGACGACGTCGCCGGCCGTTCGCGGATCTATGAAGCCATCGTCAAGGGCGAGAATCCGCCCGAGCCGGGAACACCCGAATCGTTCAATGTGCTGATGCGCGAACTCCAGAGCCTCTGCCTGGATATCCAGGTCGAGGAGCCCGATGCCAAGGAACCGACACTCTGATCCAGGCGGCGCTTAGCGGCCGCGCCGGCGGGGCGCGGCCAGGAGGATACAATGCTCGGTATGCGGCAGCGCGAAGAGAAAGTCCACCAGGACTTCAAATCCATCATGATCCAGCTCGCCTCGCCGGAAAAGATCCGAGAGTGGAGCTACGGCGAGGTCACCAAGCCGGAGACCATCAACTACCGCACGTTCAAGCCCGAGAAGGACGGCCTGTTCTGCGAGCGCATCTTCGGCCCGGTCAAGGACTGGGAATGCAACTGCGGCAAGTACAAGCGGATCCGCTTCCGGGGCATCGTCTGCGACAAATGCGGCGTCGAGGTGACTCAGAGCAAGGTGCGGCGCGAGCGCCTCGGCCATGTCGAACTGGCCGTGCCGATCGCCCACATCTGGTTCTTCAAGGGGCTGCCCAGCCGCATCGGACAACTCTTGGACATCAAGATCAAGGATCTCGAGCGGGTGCTCTACTACGAGTCCAGCGTCGTGCTCGATCCCGGCAATACCGAATTGAAGGTCGGTGACATTGTCAGCGACGACGAATGGTGGGAGCAGAAGGAAGAGCATCCCGAGTGGGAGTGCAAGATGGAGATGGGCGCCGAGGCCATTCGCAAGCTGCTGGCGGCAATGGACCTCGAAACCCTGGACCGCGACTTGCGGGCCCAGATCAAGACCGAGACCTCCGTCCAGCGCAAGAAATCGCTGCTGAAGCGTCTGAAGATCACCGACGCGTTCCGCCAGTCGAACAATCGGCCGGAGTGGATGATCCTCGACTGCCTGCCCGTGCTGCCGCCGGATCTACGGCCGCTGGTGCCGCTGGACGGCGGCCGCTTCGCGACCAGCGACCTGAACGACCTGTACCGACGGGTCATCAACCGCAACAACCGGCTCAAGAAGCTCATCGAGATCAAAGCCCCCGGCGTGATCCTGCGCAACGAGAAGCGCATGCTGCAAGAAGCCGTCGACGCCCTCTTCGACAACGGCCGCCGTTCGCGTGCCGTCAAGGGCCAGGGCAACCGGCCGCTGAAGTCGCTCAGCGATATGATCAAGGGCAAGAAAGGCCGCTTCCGGCAGAATCTGCTGGGCAAGCGCGTCGACTACTCCGGCCGCTCGGTCATCGTGGTCGGGCCGGAGCTCAAGCTCTTCCAGTGCGGCCTGCCCAAGAGCATGGCGCTGGAGCTGTTCAAGCCGTTCATCATTCGCAAGCTCGAAGAGAAGGGATACGTTCAGACGGTCAAGAGCGCCAAGAAGCTCGTCGAGAAGGAAAGCCCCGAGGTGTGGGACATCCTGGAGGAGATCATCCAGGACCACCCGGTGCTCTTGAACCGCGCGCCGACCCTGCACCGCCTCGGCATCCAGGCTTTCGAACCGGTGTTGATCGAAGGTAAGGCCATTCGCATTCATCCCTTGGTCTGCATCGCATTCAACGCGGACTTCGACGGTGACCAGATGGCCGTGCACGTGCCGCTCGGCTACGAAGCGCAACTCGAAGCGCGTCTGCTGATGCTGTCGCCGCTGAACATCCTCTCGCCGTCGAGCGGCGAGCCCACGGCCACTCCGAGCCAAGACATGGTGCTCGGCTGCTACTACCTGACCCTGGAGCGGCCCGGCGACCGGGGCGAGGGCAAGGCTTTCGCGAGCCCCGAGGACGCATTGGCGGCCTTCGCGGCGGGCATCATCAGCAAGCACGCCCGCATCAAGGTGCGCTTCCCGGAGTTGGGGCGTATCGAGACCACCGCCGGCCGCATCCTGTTCAACCAGATCCTACCGAATGAGCTCGGCTTCGTGAACCAACCGTTGGGCAAGAAGCAGCTCGCGAAGATCGTCGCCGAGGTTCACTTCCAGCTCGGCGTCACGCAATGCATGCAGTTTCTGGATCAACTCAAGGAGCTGGGTTTCCGGCACGCCACCGAAGGCGGCATTTCGATCGGCATCGACGACATCATTATACCGCCGGAAAAGGCGGAGATCATCGCGGAAGCCCAGGCGACCGTCGGCGGCATTGTCGACCAGCACCGCAAGGGCATCATCACCAACCGCGAGCGCTACAACAAGGTCATCGACAAGTGGACGCAGGTGACCAATGAGATTCGCGACCGCATGTTCGATCACCTGGCGACGTACGATCACGGCTTCAACTCGGTCTACATGATGAACGCCTCGGGCGCGCGCGGCTCTGCCGACCAGATCAAGCAGCTGGCGGGGATGCGCGGCCTGATGGCCAAACCGCAGAAGAAGATCACCGGCGGGGTCGGCGAGATCATCGAGCAGCCCATCATCGCGAACTTCCGGGAAGGGCTGACGATGCTCGAATACTTCATCTCCACCCACGGTGCCCGCAAGGGTCTGGCGGACACGGCGCTGAAAACCGCCGACGCCGGCTACCTGACGCGCCGCTTGGTGGACGTCGCGCAGGATATCGTGATCTCCGAACACGACTGCGGCACGCTGCGCGGCATCGAGATGGCGGCCTTGAAAGAGGGCGAGAAGACGATCGAAACGCTGGCCGAGCGCATCATGGGCCGCGCGGCCGCCGAGGACGTCTACGATCCGAACGACGAGCTAATCGTCGAGGCTGGCCAGTTGATCGACCGCGAAACCGCGTACAAGATCGACGAGCTGGGCCTGCAGTCGGTCGTGACACGCTCGGTCCTGACCTGCGAATCGCGCCGCGGCGTCTGTGCGCTGTGCTTCGGCTACAACTTGGCCGAGAACAAGCTGGTGGACATCGGCGAGCCTGTGGGCGTCATGGCCGCGCAGTCGATCGGCGAGCCGGGCACGCAGCTCACGCTGCGCACGTTCCATATCGGCGGTACGGCGAGCCGCATCGTCGAGCAGAACATCAAGACCGCGGTGGCCCCCGGCAAGATCGTCTTCAACGACGAGGTCAAGCTGGTCAAAACCCTTGACGGCGACATGGTCTCCATCGGCCGCCGCGGCGAGATCAGCCTGGTGCTCGACACCGGACGCACTCGCAGCCAGATGATCGTGCCGTACGGCGCGCGGGTGCTGGTCAAGAACAACCAGAAGGTGGCGGCCAGCGACCCCATCTTCGAGTGGGATCCCTTCGCCGATTTCGTGCTTTCGGAGAAAGCCGGCCTGGTGCAGTACGTAGACATCATTCCGGGCGTGAGCCTGGCTGAAGCGGTGGACGAGAAGACCCGCCGCAAGCAGCCGATGATCATCGAGCCGACCGAGAAGAACGTGCATCCGTCGATCCAGATCGTCAGTCCGAAGACCGGCCGGCCGTTGGCGGAATACCTGATCCCGACCGGCGCCATGCTCCTGGTCGACGACGGCGCCGAGGTCGGTTCGGGCACGCACCTGGTGAAGATCCCGCGCGAGGTCGCCCAATCGGGCGACATCACCGGCGGTCTGCCGCGTGTCGCCGAACTCTTCGAGGCGCGGCGGCCGCGCGATACAGCAATCATCACGGAGATCGACGGCGTCGTGCAGTTCCGCGGCACGACCCGCGGCATGCGCAAGGTCGTGGTCGCCGGCGACACGGGCGTCGAGAAGGAGTACCTGATTCCGCACGGCCGTCACGTGCGCACCTACGACGGCGAGCGTGTGCTGGCCGGCGACCGTCTGACCGAGGGCCCCATCAACCCGATGGACATCCTGGCGATCAAGGGCGTGGGCGCCGTGCAGACTTACCTGGTCAATGCGATCCAGGAGGTCTACCGGTTGCAGGGCGTGCGCATCAACGACAAGCACATCGAAGTGATCGTCTCGCGCATGCTGCAGAAGGTGCAGATCTTGTCGCCGGGCGATACACCGTTCCTCGAAGGCGACCAACTTCCCAAGAAGGCGGTCGAGGAAGCCAACCGCGAGATTCAACAGCGCAACGCCATGCTGCGCGAAAAGGGAGAGCCGGAGCTCGAGCCGGCCACCTTCGAGCCGCTGCTGCTGGGTATCACCAAGGCCAGCCTGACCACCGATAGTTTCATCTCGGCCGCGAGCTTCCAGGAAACGACGCGCGTCCTGACCGATGCGGCCACCCGCAGCAAACGCGACGAACTGCACAGTCTCAAGGAAAACGTCATCATGGGGCATCTGATCTCCGCCGGCACGGGCCTGGCCCGTTACAAGAACCTGGCGGTGGAGGATCCCGAGGACGAGGACGACGCCATCCTGGAAGCGGTCGAGCAGTTGCGGGCGTTGGCGGCGATTCAGTCCTCCGAGGGTGATCAGGAAACAGAAATGGTCCTGGATTGACCCCCGGCGCGCGGCGAAAGTTGTTGTCATTGCTTGACAACAGTGAGGGGCGCGTTTAATATTGCCCCCTTGCGCGGCGGCTCCGGTTGGCCGGAAGCTGCCGTCGTTGTCGCTGTAATTTATTGGTAGGCTTCGACTTGGTTGGAGCCGGCTCCAGGAGAAGTGGCGAGTTGCCGACCCTCAGTCAATTGGTTCGCAAGGGCCGCCAGTCGGTCCAGTCCAAGAGCAAGTGCCCGGCCTTGGCGTCTTGTCCCCAGCGCAAGGGCGTCTGCACGCGTGTCTACACCCAGACGCCCAAGAAGCCCAATTCCGCGCTGCGGAAGATCGCGCGGGTGCGCTTGACCAACGGCATCGAGGTCACGGCTTATATTCCCGGCGAGGGTCACAACCTGCAAGAACACAGCATCGTGCTCGTCCGCGGCGGCCGCGTGAAGGACCTGCCGGGAGTGCGGTATCACATCATCCGCGGCACGCAGGATGCGTCCGGCGTCGACAACCGCCGCCGGGGTCGTTCGAAATACGGCGCCAAGCGCCCGAAGAAATAACGAGTCAAGCCGCGCTCGCCGGCATGGCCGGTGGTCGCGCACGCGGGCGGCCGCTGCCGCCAAGGAGTTGCAATGTCTCGACGTCGATCCCCCGAAAAGCGAGCGCTGGCGCCGGATCCCCGGCACGGCGACCTGCTCGTGACCAAGTTCATCAACTACGCCATGCGCGGCGGCAAGAAGAGCGTGGCGGAGCGGGAGATCTACCAGGCATTCGACATCATCAAGGAAAAGACGGGCCAGGAAGGCGTCGACGTCTTCCGGATGGCGTTGAACAACGTCAAGCCCGGCGTCGAAGTGAAGTCACGGCGCATCGGCGGTGCCACCTACCAGGTGCCGGTTGAGGTCCGACCGGATCGGCGGACCCAACTGGCCATGCGGTGGATCATCACGTTTGCGCGCAGCCGGCCCGAGCACACCTTCGCGGAGCGTCTCGCGGCGGAATTGGCCATGGCCAGTAAGAACGAAGGACCGTCTATCAAGAAGCGCGAGGATACCCACCGCATGGCTGAAGCAAACAAGGCGTTTGCCCACTGCCGTTGGTAATGGTCCCTCTCGTTCGTTCCTACAGCGCCAGCAACCGGACGGATCGCACAACCGAATAGCCTGATTACGTTCCCGCGCACGGAGGCGCTCGGGAACTAGAGGCAAGGAGTGTGTCGCGCAGACCAAGGGTACTGCGCGCGTTGAAGTGTCCTGGCCCGCTCGGCGGCGGACCGGGTCTCTGGGAGTGGATGAGGCGTGTCGCGCACGGTGAACTTGAACCAGGTCCGGAATATCGGGATCATGGCTCATATCGACGCGGGTAAGACCACGACGACTGAGCGGATTCTGTTCTATACCGGCCGTGTGCATCGCCCTGGCGAGGTCGACGACGGCGCCGCCCAGATGGACTATATGGAGCAGGAGAAGGAGCGCGGCATCACCATCACCAGCGCCGCGACCACCGTCACCTGGCGGGATTGCCGGATCAACCTCATCGACACCCCCGGACACGTGGACTTCACCATGGAAGTCGAGCGCAGCTTGCGGGTATTGGACGGCGCAGTGGCGGTGTTTTGCGCCGTCGGCGGCGTCGAGCCCCAGAGCGAGACGGTTTGGCGGCAGGCCGACCGCTATCGGGTGCCGCGTCTGGCGTTCGTCAACAAGCTCGACCGTCTGGGCGCCGATTTCCCGCGCGTGCTCGCCATGATGCGCGATCGCCTCGGCGCCCGGCCCGTGCCCGTCTGTCTGCCGATCGGCGCCGAGGAGAATTTCCGGGGCATCGTCGACCTGCTGTCGATGACGGCCCGCCTTTACCACGACGACGATCTCGGCGCGACCTGGACCGATGACGAGATTCCTGCGGAACTGCAAGCCGAGGCGGCGCAGGCCCGCGCCCACCTGGTGGAAGCCGCGGCGGAGATGGACGAAGCGGTGATGGAGCAGTTCCTGGCCGACCAGGAACCCGATCGCGATCGTCTCGTGCAGGCGCTGCGGCGCGGCACCATCCAAGCGGGGCTCGTGCCCGTTTTCTGCGGCTCAGCGCTCAAGAACAAGGGCGTGCAGCGGCTGCTCGACGGGATCGTCGAATTCCTGCCGTCGCCGGTCGAGCGGCCCGCGATCAGCGGCGTCGATCCCCGCAGCGACGAGACGCAGACCCGCGAACCCCGCGACGATGAGCCGTTCAGCGCCCTCGTGTTCAAGCTCGTCGCCGACAAGCACGCCGGCAGCCTCGCGTTCGCCCGCGTCTACAGCGGCGCCCTGGAGGCCGGCAAGGTCGCGCTGAACGTGGCCGCGGGTAAAAAGGAGCGAGTACAGCGGATCTTCCGCATGCACGCCGACAAGCGCGAGGAACTGAAGGAAGCCCGCACCGGCGATATCGTGGCGCTGGTCGGACCCAAGCATTTGCGCACCGGCACCAGTCTGACCGATCTCGAGGCGCCGCTTTTGCTCGAACCCATGGTCTTCCCGGATCCGGTGATCTACGTGGCCATCGAGCCGCGGACCAAGGCCGACGGCCTCAAGTTGAAGGATGCGCTCGACGTTCTCAGTTATGAAGATCCCACGTTCCAGGTGAAGATCGACCCGGACAGCGGTCAGACTGTGATCTGGGGCATGGGCGAGTTGCATCTGGAGATCATCGCCGACCGCCTGCGTCGCGAGTTCAACGTGGCCTGCAACGTCGGCCGGCCGCAGGTCGCCTATCGCGAAACCATCACGGTCGAGACCGTCTCGGAATTCGAGCGCCGTAAGGACCCCGCCGGTCACGGCAATTACGCCAAGGTGGTTCTCGGACTGGCGCCGGGTAGTTATGGCAGCGGCGTGGTCTTCGAGCCGGCGCCCGGCGGCGTCGGCCTCGTGCCCGATTTCCTCGCCGCCATCGAGAACGGCGTGCGGATGGCGTGCGATACGGGAGTTCTGGCGGGCTATTCGCTGGTGGATCTGCGGATCAATCTGCGGCAAGTGGGCGTGACCGACGGCGAGACCGCGGAGCCGGATCTCGCCTATGCCGCTTCGGAAGCGCTCTGGAACGGCGCGCGCGACGCGCAACCGGTGGTGTTGGAACCGGTCATGGCGGTCGAAGTGGTCGTGCCCGAGTCCTATCTGGGAGACGTGACCGGCCATCTCAACAGCCGGCGCGGCAAGATCTCCGGCCTCGCGCAGGTGCGCAACGATCGCGTCGTGCAGGCCGTGGTGCCGCTGGCCGAGATGTTCGGCTACGCCACCCAGCTCCGCTCCCTCACCCAGGGCCGCGGGGTCTACAGTATGCAGTTGGCGCGTTACGAACGCGTCCCGGATAGAGTCGCCGCCGATCTGACGCGGCATTACGTCGGAGCGTAAGACGCGCTCCCCTGAGCAGGAGGTTGCCCTGATGGCACGCGCCAAGTTCGAACGGACGAAGGATCACGTGAACGTAGGGACGATCGGCCACGTGGATCACGGCAAGACGACCCTGACGGCGGCGATCACGGAAATCTTGTCGAAGAAGGGAAT
>JAQULN010000061.1 GCA_028718575.1 Candidatus Krumholzibacteriia bacterium
GCACGTCCGCTTCGCCGAGCAGGCGCAAGCGGGTGCCGACGTTCAGGCAGCGGGCGATCCAGCGCCGGCAACCGCCGGGAACCTGGTAGTCGTCGGGCGAGGGATGGTACGGCTGCCAATCGGCCGGCGCGCGCCGCCAATCGCCGAAGCGGCCGGCCGCCAGGTTGGACTGCGCGCGCTGATCGCCGCCTGGGGCGACAGCCTGGTTGGCGTAGTCGAACGGAATGTACTGCTCGAGGAACCAGTGGCTGTCCGGGCGGGTCACGTGAAAACCCGGGCGGTGCACGGCCGGAAACCAGCCGCGGTCGATCACTCGCCGCGACAGAATCTGGTAGAGGCTGTCCGAGTTGGCCCACCAGTGCGTGGCGCAGCGGTGCGCTTCGCGCGTGAAACCGTGCGGGTGGTAGTGGAAGTGCAGGCCGTCCTGCGGCGAAGCGTGGCCCGCTATCGCCTCGCGGTAGTGGTCGAAGACGTTGTGATAGCCGAGGTCGCGGCGCCGCGGGTTGGCGTCGTAGTCGACGTGATCGACGCAGAACCAGTTGTAGATCCAGCCGCCGCCGAACGAGTCGGGCTGCCGCGCGCGGTACTCCGCGCTCATGCAGTCGGCGAGCATGGCGTCGATCTTGTCCCAGGTGTCGTTGTAGGCGAGGATTCGAGGGCCGATCGCCTGCTGCACGGCGCGTTCGAGTCCGCCGAGATCGAGCGCGCCCGCCTGCAAGCGCTGCAGCGTGACCGGGTCGGGTGCGAATTCCAGGCCGAACAGCGCGCGCAGCCGCTCGAAGGTGGCCGCCAGCGATTCGTGGAGCGGCCCCTCGGTATCGACGCAGTGCACGACGTGGACGACGCGGTCGGTCATTGCAGATCGCTCCAGGCGAGCAAGTCGTCGCGCTTGAGATCGTGCCGCAGGGTGCGGCCGACGACGTACGGGAGTTCGGCGGGGCCGATGCCCGTGCCCGGGCGCTTGGCCAGCAGGTCGTCCTCGCTCAGGACATGGCCCGCGGGCAGATCGCTGCGGACGACCAGGCTGCGGCGGAACTGCGCGCGTTTGGCGAGTTCGTCCGCCGAGACCGTGCGTTGGGCGGCGCCGAGCGCCAGGTGGATGTTGCGCCCTTCGGCGACGATGGCCCGCAGCTCGGCCGGATCGGCCGAGACGGCGTGGTCCCAGCCGGGCAGGTCCTTGTCGAGCGTGAAGTGCTTCTCGAGGACGCAAGCCCCGAGCGCGATCGCCGCCAGCGGCACGGCCACGCCGAGGGTGTGATCGCTGAAGCCGCACGGCACGCCGAAGGTCTCCTGAAGCATGGCGATGTTGCGCAGGTGGATCTGGTCGAGAGCCGGCGGATAGAGCGACACGCAGTGCAAGAGCACGATGTCGTGGTTGCCCTCGGCGCGCACCGTCTGGACGGCCTGTTCGATCTCCGCGAGGGTGGCCATGCCGGTCGAGATGACGACCGGCCGCTGCTTGCGCGCCACGTATCGCAACAGCGGCAGGTGGACGATGTCCATCGAGGCGATTTTGAAGAACGGCACGTCCAGTTCCTCGAGCAGGTCGGCCTCCTCGGGCGAGAACGGCGTCGAGCAGAACGCGATGCCGCGCGCGGCGCAGTGGGCGCGCGCCTGGCGGTGCTGTTTGGCGGTGAACTGGTACGCCCGTACCATCTCGCGCAGCGAGCCGAAGTGGCGTTTGCGGTCGGCGTAGCTGGTGTTGCGCGCGTATTCGGACTCGGCGATCAGAGACTCTTCGGTCCACGACTGGAACTTGACCGCGGGCGCCCCGGCGTCGGCCGCGGCGTCGATCAGCTTGCGGCAGAGATCCATGTCCCCGTTATGGTTCGAGCCGATCTCGGCGATCACGTACGGCGGCAGGCCGGGCCCGACCGCAACATCGCCGAGCAGCACGGGTTGCATGGTTCACGTCCTTTCCGGCCGCCACATGGCCGCCAGGGACGGGTGAGCGACGCTGATCCACCAGGCGGGCTCGAGATCCAAGGCGTTCAAAGAGTCTACATATTGCCGCAATGCCTCGGGATCGCCAACGATCCGCGCCTGGAACCGTTCGACGTCCGCGGCGAAGCGGTCGAACTCCGCCCGGCGGTCCGATGCATGATCCGGGCCCAATTGCGCGCCGAGCAACTGGATATGCTGCCGGGCGAACGCCGTGTCGCGCGCCACGCGGTCCGGCGTGAACGGCCCGGCGACCTGCGTCAGGTTGCCGGCGTGCTGGCGGTAGTCCATCCGGGGCGTGGGGTCGAAATCGAGGCGCGCGCCCCGGAGCCAGGCCAGCGTGGCGAGGTACCAGTCTGCGATCGCGATCCCGGCCGGCAAGGGCAGCAGCCGGCGCAGCAGGTCGGCGCGGTAGGCGGTGTTCGAAAGACCGAACACGTTGTGGCGCGGCAACATGGCGACCGCCTCGCCGCCCGACGTGGCGCCCACGGTGCCGCCCAGCGGCCGGCCCCGGCGGTCGACCAGCCGCAGCGCGCAAGCCGCCAGGTCGCACTTGGCGAGCTGGGCCCGGGCGGTCGCCACCCGCGACGGCGCCAGGATGTCGTCGCTGTCGACCATCACGACCGCGTCGCAGGTGGGCAGCATTTGCCGCCAAGCGCGCTCGCGGAGCTGCGCCGGAGAATCGCCCGGCGCCGACGCAACCCAGGCGGCGCCGGGATCGCCGCCCAGGGCGTCGACCACCGCCGTGACCGAGAGCGCGTCCAGGCCGATCCAGAGCCGGAAGTCGCGGTCGGTCTGCCGGCGCACCGATTGTAACCAGTCGCGCAGCAGCGGTTCGACCCCGGGGTAGATCGTCGTGAACAGCGCGAGCCTCACGCTCGGTCCTCCGGTTCCTGCCGCAGGCGTAGCAGGCATTCCGCCAGCGCCCAGTCGTCCTCGGTGTCGATGTCCAGGCCCTGCTGCCACGGCAGCACCCAGCCCGTGCGGTCCGGCACGTGGAACGACCCCTCCTGCCGCAGCGCGTCGGCCCGGGCCCACCAGACCGCCCCGCTCGGGCAGTACAGCTCGGGCAGGTCTTGGCTGCGTTCGCGCAAGCGGTCGGCAAAGAGCGGTTCGAGCGCGTGCCGGTCGCCCAGCCGCAGCGCCCACCAGGGATTCTGCCAGCCGTAGCGCACGACCGAGATCTGTGCCCGCGCGTCTGACGCGGTGAACTGCTGGTAGCTGGCCGTGATCGCCGTCGCCGGCCTGAGCGGGCAGGTCGGCATGAGCTGGCAGACCAGTGGGTAACGGTCGCCGTCCGGATCGAGCCGCTGCAGGACATCGGTCGTGGCCGCCGAGACGGGCGTGTGATCGTCCGCCAACGACGCGTCGCGCAGGAACGGGACCTCGGCGCCGCTGTCGCGCGCGACCTGCGCCACCGCGGGCGTGTCGGTCGACACGACCACGCGCGCGAAGAGATCACATTGAAGGGCGGCCTCGACGGTGTAGGCGAGCAACGGCTTGCCCAGCAGCGGGCGCATGTTCTTGCCGGGAATGCGCCGCGAGCCGCCGCGGGCGGGAATCACGGCCAGGCAGTCGTTCGTGTCCATCTCGCTCCCCGCGCTGGTCAGCGCAATCGTCGCGCCGGATTACCCACATAGACGCCGGGCCGGGCCAGATCGGCCACCACGACCGTGCCGGCCCCCACCAGCACGCGCGGGCCGATGCGCACGCCCTGGATCACGCAGGCGCCGGTTCCGATCAGGCAGTGGTCGCCCACCCGGACCCCGCCGCAGAGCACGACGCCCGGCGCCACGTGCACGTCGTCGCCCAACTCGCAGTCGTGTTCGACCGTGCAGTGCGTGTTGAGGATGCCAGCCGCGCCGATCCGCGCGCCGCTGTTGACGACCGCGCCGTCGAACACCACGGTGCCAGCGCCGAGGGCCACGTCGCGATTGACCACGGCGTGGCAGGACACGATCGGCGGCAGCGAGAAGCCGAGCCCCGTGAGGCGGGTGAGCAGCTCGAGCCGGCCGGCCGCGGTGTCGAGCTTGCCGATGCCCAGCGCTGCCCGGCATTGCGGCTCCCGGGCGATGATCTCGGCGAGGCGGTCGTCGCCGCCCAGGTAGGATACGCCGAGCAATTCGCCGCGGTCGACGCGATCGGTATAACCGGCGATGTCGTAGCCGGTCTTCTGCAACATGCTGACCAGCACTTTGGCGTGCCCGCCGCCGCCGATCACGACGATCCTATTCATGGCGCAACCTGCTCACGACGAAGTCGATGTCCTGGTCCCGCAACCCGACGCTGCTCGGGATGGTCAGCGTGGTATCGAGCAGCCGCGGCGCGGTCTCGATGCGGTAGGCCTGGCAACGCTGGTAGGGCTTCTGCAGGTGATTGAGATGCCAGACCGGTCGCGTCTGGATGCCGTGCGCCTGTAACTGGGCCAGCAGCGTGTCGCGGTCGCGGCCGTAGCGGCCGGCGTCGATCTGCAGCGCGTGCAGCCAGTGGTTGTTGTCGGCATAGGACGGCACCGCGGCCAGGGAGAGGCCCGTGATGCCGGCCAGGCCCGCCGCGTAGCGCGCACGGTGCCGCCGCTTGGCGTCGAGGAACTCGGGCAGCAGCTCGAGCTGGGCGACACCGATCGCGGCCTGCACGTTGGTGAGCCGGTAGTTGTAGCCGACCTCGTGGTGGAGGTAGCGGACCTCGTCGTCCTTGGCCTGGGTGGTAAGGTAGCGGGCGCGGGCAGCGTGCTCGGCGCTGGCGGTGACGATCATGCCGCCGCCGCCGGTGGTGATGATCTTGTTGCCGTTGAACGAGAAGCAGCCGATGTCGCCGAGCGTGCCGGTGTGGCGGCCGTCGCGGTAGCGGGTGCCCAGGCTCTCGGTGGCGTCCTCGAGCACGGCCAGTTTGCGCTCGCGGCACAGACCGATCAGCGCGTCGAGATCGGCGGCGTTGCCGAAGACGTGCACCGCCACGACCGCGGCCACGCGCCGCCCCGTGGCGCGGTTGACGCAGGCGCCGTTCCGCAGCTCGGTCTCCTCGCGCAGGAACGCGGCGGCTTTATCAGGGTCGAGGTTGTAGAACTCGTCGCAGTCCATGAAGACCGGCACGGCGCCGAGGTAGCGCACCGCGTTGACGGTGGCGATGAAGGTGAGCGTGGGCACGATGACTTCGTCGCCCGGCTCCACGCCGAGGATCTGCAGCGCGACGTGTAAGGCGGCCGTGCCGCTCGTGCAGGCGACGGCGTGCCGCGCGCCGGTGTAGGTCGCGAGTTCCGTCTCGAAGCGCGTGACGAAGGTGCCCGCTGAGGAGACCCAGCCGGTGTCCAGACATTCCTGGACGTACTTCCATTCGTTGCCGCGCAATTCGGGGACCGACAGCGGGATGTTCATGCTTGGCTCGTTCTTCGCCTCACAGGTTGTACAGGTGGCCCTTGTAGCGGCTCAGGTTCGCGGTGTCGCTGAACCAGGCGATGGTTTCGGCGAGTCCCCGGCGCAGCCCGTCGCCGCCGGCGTAGCGCGGCTCGTGCCGCAGCAGGGTACGCGCTTTGGTCGTGTCGGCCAGCAGCCGCATGACTTCGCTGCGGGCGGGCCGCACGCGTTGGGCTTCGGTCTCGATCTGGATCTCGACGCCCATCAACTCGGCGATCAGGGCGGCCAGGGCGCCGATCGACGTCTCGTGACCGGTGCCGACGTTGATCACTTCGCCGACGGCCTCGTCGCAGGCGGCAGCGGCGAGGAAGCCGGCCACGGTGTCGCTGACGTGGCTGAGGTCGCGGGTGGGGTGCAGCGCACCCAGCTTCAGGGTCCGCGCGCCGGTCTGGATCTGCGTGATGATCGTGGGGATGATAGCCCGGGCCGATTGCCGCGGCCCGTACGTGTTGAACGGCCGGATGACGGCCACGGGCGTGTCGAACGAGCAGTGGAACGAGAGGGCGAGCTGATCGGCGCCGATCTTCGACGCCGCGTAGGGCGACTGCCCTTGCAGCGGGTGGTCCTCGTCGATCGGCGCGTGGCGGGCGGTGCCGTAGACCTCGCTGGTGGAGGTGTGCACCACCTTCTTGACGCCGCGCTGCCGCGCCGCCTGCAGGACGTTCAGGGTGCCCAGGACGTTGGTTTCGACGTAGGTCGCGGGGGAGTGATACGAGTAGGGGATGGCGATCAGCGCGGCCAGGTGCAGCACGACCGTGCAGCCCTCCATCGCGGACGCGACGCCGTGGGGGTCGCGGATGTCGCCGGCGAAAACGTCCAGCCCGGCCGTCAGCTCGGGCGGCAGGCTGTCGAGCCAGCCCCAGGAGTTGAAGGAGTTGTAGTAGACGAAGGCCCGGACGTCGTGCCCCTGGCGCAGGAGCGCCTCGGTCAGGTGCGAACCGATGAAGCCGTCGGCGCCGGTGACGAGGATCTTCTCCTTTTGCAAGTCCATGGGCGGTGACCTCGGGGTGGGGGCGGGGTGGTTTGATCGACGGCTCTGCCTCCGTGGCTGGGATTGTAGCGTACCGAGGTCCGGCAGCCAAAGACTTCTGCGGTTTGAATTGGTCCAAGTCGAAGATGTACAATGGCTGAGTCGATTCCCGGCGATCGATCGATCGGGCCTTAATGGCGGACTATTTGTGTTTGCATTAAGCTAGTCTGGTTTCTGAGCGAAACGATGCAGGTGTGAAAAGGGGACGTTGCAATGGCGGACAAGCTGGCCGAGGCCCGATTCTTCGACGAGGACTACTCGACCGGGAAGCGCCTGGTGGTCGGTCACGTTTATTCAATCATCCAAAACCGCAATGACTGTTATGAGAACCTGATTTTCAAAGACCCGGCCGGCCAGCGTGTGCTGGAGTACGGGTGCGGCACAGGTTCGCGGTCATTCGAGTTAGCCAGGCGCGGGGCAGAGGTCGTAGGGATCGACATCTCGCCGGTCGGTGTTGCACGGGCAACTGAACGTGCCGCCAACGAAGGACTCAAGAAGGCCAGTTTCGAGGTCATGGATGCCGAGAACATGACCTTCCCCGACGATAGCTTCGACTTGGTGATCGGCGAAGGTATCTTGCATCATCTCGATCTGGAAAAGTCCTACCGTGAGGTTTCAAGGGTCCTGAAACCAACGGGGCGTGCCGTTTTCCAGGAGCCCCTCGGGCACAATCCGGCGATCGAGATCTTCCGTCGCTTGACGCCATCGTTGCGAACCAAAGATGAGCATCCTCTGCACAGGTCTGATCTCAAGATGGCGGAACGTTATTTCGCAGACGTGAAGGTCACCTGTTTCCACCTGACTTCATTTCCCGCGCTGGTCTTCCGGCGTACCCGTCTGTTCCGCCCGACCGTTGACGCATTGGACCGGCTCGATGCGGCGATCTTCCGGCTGGTGCCCCCGGCCCGGTATCTAGCCTGGTATGCGGTGATCGTGCTGGCGAATCCCAGGAAGATATAGTCGCTCTCAGCAGCGGCGCCGCGCCGCTCGCGGACCCCGTCCGGCCACGATGGAACGGATTCCAGTTGGACTTATGAAGGTCTAGATTTCGGCGTTCTTCTTCTCTAGGCCGATGACCAGCCGCATCTTACCGGACGGCTCCCGTTCGATGCATTCGACGATATCGAAATGGATCTCGCTGTCGGCCCCGAAATGCTCCCTGAGACGCTTGCGTATCAGGGCCTCCGTGGCGGGTCCGTATTCACCGTCTGGCACGACCCTGATCCGGAAGGAGTCGAGGCTTTCCTGGATGACCTGGAACTGCCGTAATCCGCCTCCCTTGCGCTTGATTTCCTCGAAGATGTACATCAGTAGCTCGCCGTGGAATCGCTCTCCGCGCCGGTTGCGAACCATATCGTAGGAACGGCCATGAATGCCGGAGAGCACAGGCAAGGTGCAGCCGCAAGGGCACGTCGCAGTACTTAACGTGGCGAAGTCGCCGAGACGGTAACGAACCAGAGGCATCGCCCGGTTGTTCAACTCACTGACGACGACCTCGCCCGGTTCGCCAGCAGCGCAAACACGTTCGCCGTCAACGATCTCCACGATCATGTTTTCCGCGGATACGTGCATGCTGCCGGCGTCGCATTCGTGGGCGATGGTGCCCAGTTCACCGCAGCCGTATTCATTGTAGACCCGGGTTTGGAAGACGTCTTCCAGCTTGAGGCGTACCGGTTCCGTGAGCACTTCGCTCGTGGTGATGATGCACTGCAGCGGCGGGCGCCAATCCAGGTCGTGGCGGACGAGATGATCTGCGAATTCGCTGATCATGGAAACGTAGCCGTAGAAATAGGCCGGCTGGAAACGACGCAATTCCTCGATGTACCGGTCGATCGCTTCAGCATCGAAACCGAATGCCGACAGACGGTGACGATGACAGATTCGGTCAATCAATTGAGCCCGACGTTGATCTCGTTCGCGAAACGGAACCCCCCAGAACCGCGCCTGTGCATCGCCGATGGCGATGCCGGCCCAGGAGTATCCTCGCCAGGTCGCCGCGAGTTCCCACAGCCAGGCCTGGCGGTCCTTCCATATCGTAACGGGCTCACCGGTCGAGCCGCCGGTTGTCTTTTTGATCAGCCGCCGGCCGGCGATTCTCGAGATGAATTCCTCGGGGCGGTTTTGGATGTGCGCCTTCTCGACAAACGGCAGGGCGTTTAGATCCTCTGGTCGAAGAACCGGCGGATAGCCTCGATATCGACTCACGTGATGACGTGCATGATCGATGAGCGCCTGCAGGCGAGAGGACCGAATGGCCAAGAGTTCTTCCTGCGAAGCATGCTGACTTTTCATGAGTTGACGCAACGGGGGATCGATGGGGCCGGCTTCCAGTGCCACGATTCCCTTGTAGACGGTCTGGTATAGGCGATTCCAGCGATTCTTCGCAGGCATGTTCGAGTTCCTCATCATTGCCTGGGCCATGGTTGGTCGTTCAGGAAAAATCCGGCGTCCCGGCAGCCGGTGGATCTGATCCGGGATTGCGTGATGGACCTTCGGCGGGTGACGTTGTGGACACGGCTTATCCTTCGCGATGCTGCCGATCGATTGCTTGGCGCCGGTGGGAGCGATCGACGCGGTGGTCAGGACGGCAAGTGCGCCCGGAGTGCTCTCTGGCGGCGGTTGATGAACAGGTCATATTGCGAGAATTCCTCGTAGATCAGGTGGTTGCGCAGCAGGGGGCCGGTTCCTTGTTCGAGTCCGATGAGATCTGGGTAGGCGTTGACTTCGATCAGGAGCGGGCCGTCAGGCGCGAGAGCGACATCGAGACCCAGCAGCCTGAAGTATGGAAAGCTGATCTGGGTGCGCCGCGAGAAGTCGAGAATCTCGTTCCACATCGGTATGGCGTGACCGGCAAACGTCACGTGAGTATTCGGATGCTGGTCATAGACCCGCCCGAGCTTGTCGAAACCCCGCGGAAGGATTGTTCCCTTCTCCATATCGATTCCAACGCCGATTCCGCCCCGGCTCCAATTGTCGACATAGGAGCCATCGCGTCCGAATCTGATTTTCGTAGCGAGGATGATCGAATCG
Source organism: Candidatus Krumholzibacteriia bacterium (assembly GCA_028718575.1). Classification (GTDB taxonomy): domain Bacteria; phylum Krumholzibacteriota; class Krumholzibacteriia; order LZORAL124-64-63; family LZORAL124-64-63; genus Glo-17. The sequence goes on from JAQULN010000061.1 coordinate 9,415, forward strand.
CCATTCTTGGTATAGAGCGTGACGATTCTCATGGTGTTGATAGAGCCGGCGTAAACGGCGTTCAATTGCGGATGTTGCACTACTTTCTCCTGGACGATGTGCCTTTCGGGAAAACAGTAATCGCGTCCAGAGAGACGATCGTTACCGTGGAAAACGATTCCTTGTTCGCCCTTGGCCGCCTTCGCGATATCCCTTCCGGCAGCACCCGTCACAGGTTTGATGAAGAATTCGGTCGCGGGCGAAGATTCCAGCAACTGCTCTAACTGGCGCCGAGCAGGTTGCTCAGTGGAAACCATGCCCACGAAGGCTGGCGTGCGAAGGCTGGCCCCGAGGCAGAGCTGCTGCAGTACTTCCTTGTCCTCGAATAGCACCTGGTATTCGGGCGGTGTGACCTCTCGGATGAGGCGGGCCCGTTGGTACGGGTTGTAGCTCGAGCCATAGAACCAGTCCCATTCTGAACGGTCCTTCTCATATAGGCGGCACGGCGAATAGTTATCGGGGAAGTAGCGCAGGACGAAAAAAATGTAGAGCAGATCCTTGGCAACCTGCAGTCTCGGTTTGCGGCATTCCTTCCAGTTGACCAGGAAGAAGAAACAATAGGGGAGGAGCAGGAAGCGTATCATTTGCCGTAAGTGCGGCGTCGTGATCCTGCCCAGCCGCTTGAGAAGACGACGCAGGTCTTTCGCGAATTGCTCCAAGTTCAGGACTCCTTCCGGTTCTCGATCAAGCGTCGGATGTGATCGCGCAATTCCCTGAAGCGGCAATCCCAGCTGCGCCGATACGATGTTCTGAATTCGACGATCATGGCTGTGCGGCGGTCGACTTCTGCCAGCGCCGTCTCGATACCCGCCCTAATGGAGTCTTGGTCTGCGGTGACGTAAACCGGTGCGTCGCCGAACAGTTCACGATTGGCCGCGCTTTCGGATAGCACGAGTGCTTTGCCAGCGGCGACCGCTTCGTAAGCGCCGCAGACGAGGCAGTGGTCCAGCGTCGTCAGGTCAATGATCACATCGACGCTGAAGATGAGTTCTACGTACTGATCCTCGGGTAGGAAATCGGTCAGGACAATATTGTTCGACGTCGCGAGGATCTCGGATGTCGGGTTGGAGAATTTCGCGCGATCCAGACGGCCGGTGATGTATAGGAAGACATCAGGCGGAAGCAGAGAAGCCGCCCTGATGAC
>JAQULN010000062.1 GCA_028718575.1 Candidatus Krumholzibacteriia bacterium
ACCCGTCCCAGCCCGCGGCAGGCGGCGCATTGCTGGGGTCGGCTGCCCGGTTCGGCGCCCGACCCCTGACACGCCGGGCAGGCGACAAGCTTCTGCACCTTGATCTTCTTGGTCGCGCCTTGCGCTGCCTCGCGCAGGGTCAGCCGCAACTTGACTTGCAGATTGCGGCCCTGCCGGCGGCCGCCTTCGTCCATGCCGCCGCCACCGCCGCCGCCGCCGAACAGGTCGCCCATCCCGAAGTCCTGCATGAAGCGACGCAGAGCTTCGTTGAGATCCATCTCCATGCCGCCAAAACCACCGCCGCGCCCGAAGCCTCCCGGAAAGCCCCCCGGCTCGGCGGCGTGACCGAAGCGGTCGTACTGAGCGCGTTTTTCGGCGTCCTTGAGCGCGTCATAGGCTTCGGTGGCCTCGCGGAACTTCTCGGCCGCCTGCGGGTCCTCCGTGTTGCGGTCGGGATGATACTTCACCGCGAGCTTGCGATAAGCCTTCTTGATCTCGGTCTCGCTGGCGTCCTTGCCGACGCCGAGCACCTCGTAGTAGTCACGCTTGCTGGCCATCCTGCCTCGCTCACTGGGCGACGATGACGCGGCTGGCGCGCAGCACCAGGTCATCGAACGTATAGCCGGACTGGGTTTCCGCCAGAATCGTGCCGCTCGGCGCGCTGTCGGTCGCCGGCCCCTGGCCGATCGCTTCGTGCACGGCCGGGTCGAAGGCGCGGCCGGCGGTCTCGATACGCCGCACGCCGGCGTCGAGTAGCACCTGCCGGAAGTTTTGGGCGATCAACTCCAGGCCTTGCCGGTAAGCCGCGATGGCGTTCTCAGCGCCGGGATCGCCATCGGCGGAACCGTCCACCGGCGTGCACTGCAGCGCGCGGTCGAAATCGTCGAGCACGCCCAACAGCGACCGCAATAGATCGGCTTGCGCGAAACGCCGTGCGTCCTCGACGTCGCGGCGGCTCCGCTTGCGCAAGTTGTCCAGCTCCGCCGCCGTCCTCAGGCGGCGGTCGGTGTGTTCGGCGACCTGCGTCTGCAAGTCCGCGACCTGGGCCTGCAGTTCCGCCACCTGCGCGTGCAACGACGCCAGATCGGTTGGCGGTTCAAGACCAACGGCAGCATTGGGTTGGCCGGTTGCCGCGCCGGCGACGCCAACCTCGTCAACCGCGTCGTCAACGACCTCGTCGAGGCGCGGGGCCGTGGTTTCCTCGCGCGCGGCCTCGTCGTTCTCCGCGGCGTTCTGGTGGCGTTTCTTGCTCATGGGTTCGCGACTTTCGAAAGGGTGCGTAGTCCGTCCCGCAGGGTGTGGATGCCGGCCAGGGCCCGCTGATACGGCATGCGCCGGGGCCCGAGCACCGCCAGGATGCCCTCGCGGCCGGCCATAGGAAACCGGTCGCAGACGAGCGTGAACTCCCGGAGGTCGTCGACGGGATTCTCGCGGCCGATCCAGACGCCGAGCCGGCCGCCGGCTTCGCGATCCAACAGTTGCAGCGCCTCGCGGATCGCCCGCGGCGACTCCAGAAAGCGCACGAGGTTGCGTAAGGTTTCCGGTGTGCCGAACTCGGGCTCGCCCAGAACATTGGTCACGCCCTCGAGTTCCAGTTCGCCGATCTCGAAGTCCAGGAACAGATCGCGCCCCTGGACGGCGAGCCGGCTGGCACAACGGCTGGCGGCGGTCACCCCCGGGCGGATGCTGTCGAGCACCACATCGCGGACCTCGGCCACGGTCCGTCCCGCGACGCGTTCGCTCAGCAGGCGGCTCGCATCCTCGATGGTGCGCAGCGCCAGGTCGCCTGCGGGATCGGCGAGCGTCGTGCGGACCATGGCGTTCTCCAGGACCAGCACCATCAGGAGGCGCCGTTCCTCTTTGGGATACAACTCGACCCGCAGGCAGCGGACATGCTCCCAACTCGGACCCAGGATGATACTGATGTTCGCGGTCAAGCGGCTCAGGAGTCCGGCCAGCGCCTTGACCATGACGTGGCTGCCGGCGTGGCGGACCAGACCGTTTTCGACCTCGCGCGCAAGCGGCCGCGGCAACTCCCAACGAGTCAACGGCCAGCTTGCGAGCAGGCGGTCGACGTAGCGGCGAAACCCGCGGTCGGTCGGCGCGCGGCCGGCCGACGTATGCGGCTGTTCGAGATAACCCTCCGCTTCCAGCGTCTTCATGACGTTGCGGACCGTGGCGGGACTGTACGCCCGGCGCAGGTCGCGGGCGACCAGGTCACTGCTGACCGGCCGGCCGGTCTCGATATTGAGCCGGACCACCGCATCCAAAATTTCATCGGCGCGGACCTGATTCATGGCATGGCAACCTGGCAGTTACTGGCGGGCGAGCGTCCCCGCAGCTGGTGGCTCGAATCGCTGGGCGCGACAAGTTAACAACGGGGTTTCACGGGTGTCAACCAAGCGCGGCGGCCAGCTGACCTTCCAGCGCATCGAGTTGCAACCAGCCGCGGTCAGTCAGACGCAAGCGATCCCCGACCAGCGTCCACAGACCGGCGCGTTCGCCGCGCGCGAGGTCGAGCGCGTGCGGCGGCAACTGTTCGCGCGCCAGTCCCGCGGCGGTCCGCAGCGAGAGGATCACGCGCTCCAGCCGCCGTGCGCGCCGGTCGAGCGGGTCGATGTCGGCTTCGGGCACGCGCCCGACTTCGACGGCCGCCAGGTAATCGGCGATCTCGGTCAGGTTGGTATAACGGCGACGTCCCCAGTAGCCGCTCGCGGCGGGACCGAGTCCGAGGTACGGCACGCCTGCCCAGTAGGCGCGGTTGTGCCGGGACTCACCACCCGGTCGCGCGAAGTTGCTGACCTCGTAATGCACGAGACCGCGCTGCGCCAGGTGTTCACAGCAGTCCAGGTACAGGCGCTCGGTCTGTTGATCCGCCGGCATTCTGACCCGGCCGGCGGCGACCGCGGCCGCCAGCGGCGTGCCGGTGTGCAGTTCCAGGATATAGAGCGACAGATGTTCGATTCCCAGGTCGAGCGCTTCGTCCAGTTCGGCCAGCAAGCGGTCCCGGCGCAATCCCGGTCCGAGGATCCAATCGGCGGACACCCGCGCAAACACGCGGCAGGCGAGCGCGAGCGCCCGGCGGGCGGTCGCGGGATCGCAGCGGCGGCCCAGAAGCTGCAGGACGCGGTGATCGAGGCTCTGGATCCCCAGGCTGACGCGATTGACTCCGGCGTTGCGCCAGACGGCAGCGGCGTCTGCGGTCAAGGTCTCGGGATTGGCTTCGACGGTCAGCTCGAGATCGGGCGCGACCGACAGCGTCGCGACCGTGCCCGCAAGCAACTCCGCAAGCAGCTCCGGCTCGAGCTGTGACGGCGTGCCGCCGCCCACATAGGCGGTAGCGAGCGGCCGGCGGCCAGCGGCCAGCGCGGCGCAGCGCTCGCGGCGCAGCGCCAGCTCTTGGATCATGCCCGCCACCAGCCGCCGCCGCAACGGCGCGTCGTGCGCGGCCGTGCGGGCGAAATGACAATAGCTGCACGTGGCGCCGCAGAAAGGCACATGCAGGTAGAGCCCGCCACCCGGTCGCCCGCGCGCGGCAGCCTCCATCACGCGTGCGAGCGGCGCCGGTAGAAGACGATGCCGCCGGCGATCAACGACAGGACGGCGATGCGCACCACCGTCTGGATCCAGGCGCGGCCCGGCGGCAGGTCGATCAAGAGCAGCAGGCGTTCCCAGCGCGGGATGAAGAACGTGGTCTCGAACGACCAGTAGATGATCTCCGCCTTGCCCTTGATCAGCTCGCGCGGCAGCGGTCCCCAATAGCGGCTGTCCATGGAGTTGTAGCGGTTGTCGCCCATCATGAACAGATGACCCGCCGGCACCACGTAAGGACCGAACTGGCGGTTGTAGACCCCTCGCTGGTAGCTGACCGGGTCCAGCAGGGAGTGCGGCGGCGGGCAGCGGCCCGGTTCCCGCCAGTGGGGAACGCACGAATGATCGCCGCCGTAAACGGCGAAGTTGGACTCGTAGACGCTGCCGTTGACCGTCAGGATGCCGTCGCGCACGAGGACCGTGTCGCCGGCCACCGCAACGCAGCGTTTGATATAGTCCTGATTGCGATCTTCGGGGAACTCAAAGACGATGATGTCGCCCTGCCGCGGTTGGCGAATCGCCGGCAAGCGCAACTGCGGCAGGCCATCGACGAGCGTTTTATTGAGCAGAGGAATCACCAGGCGATCCGGCGTCTTCGCCCCGTAGAGGAATTTATTGGCGAAGAGATAGTCGTGGATCTGCAGCGTTTCCTTCATGCTGCCGGTTGGAATCCGGAACGCCTGAAAGAAGAACTGCCGGATCAACAGCGCGACCGCGAGCGCCCAGGCGATGGCTTTCAGCCAGTCGAGCGCAGTGCCGCGCCAGGAGCGCTCGGTCTTGACGCTGGGTGAGTTCGCCTGGTCGGGCCGGTGGCTCTGGTCGCCCTCGCGGCTGCGGCGCGAAGTTCTTGTTTCCTTCATCGGCTGCAGTCCCTTTCCGTCGCGGCGGCTCAGCGCTCGACCCGCAGGACGGCCAGGAACGCCTCCTGCGGGATCTCCACCGAACCGACCTGCTTCATGCGCTTCTTGCCTTCCTTCTGCTTCTCCAACAGCTTGCGCTTGCGGGTGATGTCGCCGCCGTAGCATTTGGCCGTGACGTTCTTGCGGAACGGTTTGACCGAAGTGCGGGCGAGCACCCTGGTGCCGACGGCCGCCTGGATCGCGACCTGGAACATCTGCCGTGGGATCAGCTCCTTCAGCTTCTGGCAAAGCTTCAGGCCCCAACTGTACGCGTTGTCCCGGTGGACGATGCAGGTGAGCGCGTCGACAGGATCGCCGTTGATCAAGAGATCCAACCGGACCAGATCGTCGGCCTGGTGGCGGCGGTACTCGTAATCCAGCGAGGCGTAGCCCCGGCTCACGGACTTCAGTTTGTCGTAATAATCGACCACCAGCTCGGAGAGCGGCAAGTCGAACTCCAGGCTCACGCGCTCGGGATCGAGGTACACCATCTTGGTCTGCACCCCGCGGCGTTCGAGCGTGATCTGGATGATCGCGCCCACGTACTCCTTGGGCGTCAACACCGCGGCGTGCACGATCGGTTCGCGGATCTCCTTGATTTCCCGCTCGGTCGGCAGCAGCGCCGGGTTCTCCACCAGCGAGACGTTGCCGAGTTTGTCGACCACCTCGTACTCCACGTTGGGCAGCGTGCAGATCAGGTCGAGGTCATACTCCCGCTCGAGCCGCTCCTGAACGATCTCCATGTGCAGCAGCCCCAAGAAGCCGCAGCGGAAACCGAACCCCAGCGCCGCCGACGTCTCTTTCTCCCAGGTGAGCGAGGCGTCGTTCAACTGCAGTTTCTGCAGGGCGTCGAGCAGATCGTCGTAGTCGTCGTTGTTGGTCGGATAGAGTCCCGAGAAGACCATCGGTTTAGCCACGGCGTAACCGGGCAACGCCTCGGCGCAGGGGCGGTCGCGCAGCGTGATCGTGTCGCCGACGCGGATGTTGCGCACGTCCTTGGCGCCGGTGGCGAGGTAGCCGACTTCGCCCGCGCTCAAGGTTTTCTGCGCGACGCGGGCCAGGCGGAACCAACCCAGCTCCTGCACCTCAAAAGTCGCGCCGCCGCGGTACAGGCGGATCCAGTCGCGGTGCTTGAACCGGCCCGCGAACATGCGCACGTAGGCCACCGCGCCGATGTACGGATCGAAGACCGAGTCGAAGATCAGCGCCTTGGCCGGCGCTTCCGGATCACCCTGCGGCGGCGCCACTCGGTTGCAGATCGCCTCCAGCAATTCGCGCACGCCGGTGCCCTGCTTGGCCGAGACAAGCAGGATCTCGTCCGGATCGCAGCCGAGCAGATCGACGAACTGCTCGGTCACGTACTCGGTGCGCGCCGCCGCCAGGTCGATCTTGTTGATGACCGGAATGATCTCGAGGTTGTGCTCGAGCGCGAGGTAGAGGTTGTTGATGGTCTGCGCCTGGACACCCTGCACCGCGTCGACCACGAGCAGCGCGCCCTCGCAGGCCGCCAGGCTGCGCGAGACCTCGTAGTGGAAGTCGACGTGGCCCGGGGTGTCGATCAGGTTGAGCACGAACGCCTCGCCGCCCGGGCGCCGGTAGTCCATGCGGATCGGGTGGCTCTTGATGGTGATGCCGCGTTCCTTCTCCAGATCCATCGAGTCGAGGACCTGTTCCTTGAGGTCCTTGCCGCTGAGCGTGCCGGTGTACTCGAGCAGGCGATCGGCGAGCGTGCTCTTGCCGTGGTCGATGTGGGCGATGATGCAGAAGTTGCGAGTGTTTTCCATACTAGAATCGTCGACTCCACTGCCACAGCACCAACATCGGCGCGCCGCGCGACCCGACGGGTTCGGGGAGCGCCGCGTCGAAGAATTCTTCGAAACGGTTCGGCACCGGCAGCGGCTCGGTGTCGAAGCCGTAGAGCCCGGCCCCCACGTACGCGTCCAGGGCGACGATCAGCAAGACGGCGCCGGACCACCAGGCGAAGTCGCGCATCTGCTCGGCGTACTCGTCGGCCAGCAGATCGTAGAGATCCCGCGTCGCGCTCGGCGCGATGGTCTTCGCGTAGTTGCGGTAGCGGGCGGCCTGCCGATCGCGCGCCAGCATGCTGCTCCAGAAATACCACTGCGACCCGAACGCCAGCATGGCCCGCCAGCCGTTCTCGGCATAGAGCTGGCCCCAGCCCGGAAAGACCGGCGTCATCAGCACCGCCGCCGTACCGCTGACCCCGGTCGCGAAGAAATCGGGCACCGCCGCGGCGACCGGTTCGCCCGTTGGGACGCCGGTCGGCGCCGGCGATTCGCCGGCCGCGGTATCGGCCGCAGCCGCGGCGGGCTCGGGCCGCGCTGCGACCGTGTCGGCCGGCGCCGCCTGGCCGACTGGCGCCGCCGGCAGCGCCTGCGCCGCGGCGATGGCCACGTCCGCGCAAACGATCAGCGGCGCGAGCGCAGCGACCACGGCCGCCAGCGGCGCGAGCGGTCGTCGCCGCGGGGGTTGCCGGCGAGTCCGACAAGGATGCACAGCGTGCGTCACCGAGCCTGCCTCCGGCGTCCCGGGGTCACCGGCACGCCAGTGTGCCGGCGCCAGGCGCCGGATGTGCAACCGGCCCCGCAAGAACGGGTTCCGGCGGAAAAATAATGGCGGGAACGTGTGGGAATCGAACCCACCTCGGACGGTATGACGCGCCCGACAGAGGGATTTGAAGTCCCCGGGGCCCACCAGGACCCATTCGCTCCCGCGTGCCGGCGCCGCCGGAACCGTCCGCCGAAGACCGGCGCCACAAGAGTATACAACCGACGTGGATTGCACCAGCCGGGATTTGCCGGCGGCGCCGGCCGTCGCGCGCGCGCAATCTTCGCCGCTGGACCGGCTCACTCCACCGTGACGGCCTTGGCGAGATTGCGCGGCTGATCGACGTCCTCGCCCCGCAGCACCGCAATGTGGTAGGCCAGCAGTTGCAACGGCACGACCGATAACAGCGGCGTCAACATGCCGCGGCAGCGCGGGATGGTCAGGACGTGGTCGCTCAAGGCGGCGATCTCCTCGTCGCCCTCGGTCACCACGCTGATGATCTTGCCCTTGCGCGCGCGGACTTCCTGCACGTTGCCGCGGATCTTCTCGTAACTGCTGTCGCGGGTGCTGATCACCACCACCGGCATGTTGGGATCGATCAGGGCAATCGGTCCGTGCTTCATCTCGGCCGCGGGATAGCCCTCAGCATGAATATAGCTGATCTCCTTGAGCTTGAGCGCGCCCTCGAGGGCGATCGGGTAGTTCACGCCGCGGCCCAGGTACAAGCAGTTGGAGTGGTTGGCGTAGACCTTGGCGATCTCCCGGATCGCGTCCGACTGCGCCAGCACCTGGCGGATCTTGTCGGGCACCTTCTGGAGTTCCTCGATGATCTCCATGCCCGTCTCGGCGTTCAGGTGATTGCGACGGCCGAGCAGCAGGGTCAACAGGATCAAGATGGTAACCTGGCCGGTGAAGGCTTTCGTCGAGGCGACGCCGATCTCGGGGCCGGCGTGGATGTACACCCCGCACTCGGATTCGCGGGCGATCGTCGAACCCACGACGTTGGTGATGCCGACCACTTTGGCGCCCCGGCGCCGCGCCTCGCGCATGGCCTCGAGCGTATCGATGGTCTCGCCGGACTGGCTGATCACCAGGCACAACGTGCCCGGCTCGATGATCGGCGAGCGGTAGCGGAACTCGCTGGCGTACTCGACCTCGACGGGGATGCGCGCGTACTCCTCGATCAGGTACTCGCCCACGAGCCCGGCGTGGTAACTCGTGCCGCAGGCCAGGATGATGATGCGACGGATGTTGCGCAGTTCCCAGTCGGTCAGTTCCAGGCCGCCGAGCCGGACGTCGCCCGAGGCCGGCAGGATGCGCCCGCGGAACGCGTCGCGGATCGTCTCCGGTTGTTCGCAGATCTCCTTCAGCATGAAGTGCGGGTAGCCGCCCTTCTGGATCTTGTCGAGCCCCCAGGTGATCTCCTGGATCTCCTTGTCGACGGTCCGGTTCTCGATATCGAAGGTCCGCACGTCGTCCGGCGTCAGCACGGCCATGTCCCAGTCGTCCAGGTAGATGACCTGCTTGGTATGGCCCAGGACCGCCGCCACGTCGCTCGCCAGCACGTTGAACCCCTCGCCGATGCCGACCACGAGCGGGCTGCCGCGTCGCGCGCCCACGATCTTGCCCGGCTCGTCGGCGTGCATGACCGCGATGCCGTACGTGCCTTCGACCAGTTTGAGGGCGTGATTGACCGCGTCCTCCAGCACGCCGCGGTACTGGTCGTTGATCAGGTGGACCAGCACCTCGGTGTCGGTTTCGGACGCGAACTCGTGGCCTTTCTCGATCAACTTTTGCTTGAGGACCTGGAAGTTCTCGATGATCCCGTTGTGGACCAGGGCGACCTTGCCGTCCTGGTGCGGATGGGCGTTCACCTGATTGGGTTCGCCGTGCGTCGCCCAGCGGGTGTGCGCGATGCCGCAGGTGCCGGCCAACGCCACGACATCGACGGCGGCCGCCAGTTCCTGGATCTTGCCCTGCCGCTTGACGCAGGCGATGCCGCCCGGCTGCTGCACGGCGATGCCCGCGCTGTCGTAACCGCGGTATTCCAGGCGTCGCAATCCATCCAAGAGGCTGCCCGCGACTTCGCTCGTGCCGGTGATGCCGACGATTCCACACATGGCGTCAACTCCTTAGACGGCCGGCTGCGTGCTCACGGGCAGCACGCGGGCGATCAGGGCGCGCGCCGCCTCTTCGCTGGCGGCTTCGGCGATGATGCGCACCACCGGTTCGGTATTCGAGGCGCGGATGTGGACCCAGCCGTCGGGACCGCTCCATTTCCAGCCGTCGCGCACATCGAGGGCGCCGGGGCCGAGCGCCTCCAGGCGGCGGCGCCAGGTCTCCGCCGCGTCCGCCGCGGCGGCATACTTCTGCTTGACCATGGCCACGGGCGGTAGCGCCGCGGCCAGCACCGACAGCGGCTGGGCGCGCTCGGCGAGCAGTTGCAGGATCATGGCGATGCCGACCAGCGCGTCGCGGCCCGGGTGCAGGGCCGGATAGATGACGCCGCCGTTGCCTTCACCGCCGAGGACACAGCCGTGCTGCAACATGGCGGCCACGACGTTGGCCTCCCCGACCGGCGTGCGATGCACGGTCACGCCGCGGCGCGTCGCCACTTGTTCGATCAGGCCGGTGGTCGACAGGTTCACGGCGAGGTCGCCCCGTTCGTGTTCCAGCAGGAAATCCGCGGCCAGAACCAGCGTCATTTCCTCGCTCAGCGCGAGGCCGCCGTCGGCCACCAGCGCCAGGCGATCGACGTCGGGATCGACCGCGAAGCCGATATCGGCGCCCAGGGTGGCGACTGTTTCGCGGAGTTCGCCGAGGTGCGCGGGCGTCGGCTCGGGATCGTGGGGGAAGCGGCCGCTGAGGTCACAGCCCAGCGGCGTGCAGCGAACGCCCAGGCGCGCCAAAAGATTCGGCACGATGGCGCCGCCGGCCCCCTCGACCGCGTCGACCACCGCGTGCAGGCCGCGCGCCGCAATGCGCTCACGATCGAGCCACGGCAAGGCCAAGATGGCGTCCAGATGCGCCAGGTCGGCGTCGGCCACGGTCGTTACGATACCGAGGCGATTCCAGGCCACATGGCCGCCGCCCGCCTCGTAGCGCGCCCGGACCGCCGCGTTCTGCGCGCCGTCCAGGAACAGCCCCCGCGCGTCGAGGAACTTGAGCGCGTTCCAGGGCTGCGGATTGTGGCTGGCCGTGATGATGACGCCGCCGACCGCATCGCTCGTCTGCACCGCCAGTTCCGTGGTCGGCGTGGTGGCGACCCCGATGTCGCGGACGTCGTGACCGGTGGAAACGAGGGCGGCAGCCACGGCGTCGCGGATCATGGGCCCGGAGGGACGGCTGTCCCGTCCGACCACGACCGGGCCGGCCGGCAGCCAGGCGCCGAACGCCGCCGCCCAGCGCGCGGCCGTGACGGCGTCGAGACCGTCGCCGACGATCCCCCGCACCCCTGAAACACTGACTCGCAAAACCAAGACGACTCCTTCCTCG
>JAQULN010000063.1 GCA_028718575.1 Candidatus Krumholzibacteriia bacterium
AGTTCCAGGTGCCAGTGGAAATCCTGGACCGCCGCGGTCGCTGTGTGCAAGACCAGATTGTAGGCCGGCTGCGGCACGACGGCCTGCAAGGCACGGCAAGCGGTGATCAACAGGCTGCCGACCGCGGCCAATTCCGCCGCACTGGCCGCGCCGAAATCGCCTTGGTGCCGCCGCGGCAGCACGTGCATCTCCCAGGCGAAGCGGCCGGCCCACGGCACATAGAGCAAGGCGTCGGCATCGGCGCCGATCAGCCGTTGTTCATCCGCCGCCGCGGCGCTCGCCGCGCAGATCAGACACGCGGCGTGCTCCTGTCGCCACGCGGCGAAGGCGGCCAGTTCGGTCCGCAGGACCGCCGGCACGACCCGGGTCGCCAACAACTGACCGTGGGGATGCGACAGGCTAGCGCCCGCCCCCGCGCCGGCGTTGAGGAAGAAACTCACCGCGGCAATCTCCGGATCGCACTGCAGCGCGCGAATCCGCGTCTGGATCGCCGTCAGGATTTCGGCCACTTCCGGCGGCGAACACCGCGCCAGATCTCGATCGTGATCGGGCGTGATCACAACGACTTCATGCCGCCCGTCCGGGCCGGTGAGCGCGGGGTATCGGTTCGGAAAGACCCTCACCCGCCACGGCGGCTGATCCGCGGCAGCCGGCGGCTCGCGGCCGGTGGTGAGGATTTCCGGCGGCGTCTCGTGTTCGTTCCCCGGGCAGAATGGACAGGTCATACCGGTGTTGCTGACGGTCTGCAGGCGTAGATCGCTGGGACGGCGGCTGCGATCGGGCGCCACGATGACCCAAGTGTCGTGCAGCCGGTCGTACCGCAGTGAGTCCATGGCGCCATCCCTGTCGAAATCCGCCGGGAACATTCTCCGGCGCTCAACGTAGAATAGCGTGTGCCAAGGAGAAAGCGAGTACGATTCCCCCCTCGGTCACCTCCTCTTGGTTCAGGCGAACGCTAGCAACAGGGCCCCGGCAACGGGGCCCTGCGGTCTCTTGCGGCCGGGTTGGTCCGGTTCAATCAGGAATGATCCGGGTCAGCGAACCAGGGTCATCTTGCCCAGATGCCGGCCGGCGGCGGTTTCCAGGACGTGGATGAATACCCCCGAAGCGCAGGCACGGCCCTCGGCGTCACAGCCGTCCCAGGCGACCGCCGCGGATCCGGCCCGGTGCCAGCCGTCGACGAGGACGCGGACCTGCCGCCCGCGGACGTCGTAGATCGCAAGCTTGACCGGACCGGGGGCGGACACCTCGTAAAAGATCGTCGTGCGGGGATTGAACGGATTCGGCCGGCTGCCGGCCGCAAGCTGCGGCGATGTTTCCGGCACCGCGGTCGTCGGCGAGGCATCGATGCCGAAGGCGGTCAACACCTCGGCCAACAGACGGACGCGCGCCGGCACGCCGGCGTTCTCTCCGCCGGAGACGCGCAACGAACCGATCGCACTGAACGAATACGGCAGGCTGACGATGTCGCGCTGAGGGCTGCCCATGACCAGCCGCGTCGCGGCCGCGTACGGGTAGACACCGCCGGCTCCGTTTGGCGCCGTGTACTCGGCCAACCGTTGGCCCAGGCCGCCGGCGGTGACCAGATCGAGGCGGCGCGGGTCCGGACAACCGCCCAGCACCTGCCAGGCCGTGGTGGTCACGAACACGCCGTTATCGGGTAAGATCGCGATGCGCGGGGACTGTTGGCCGCCCATAAGCGACCCCCCGTCGGCGGCCTCGAGTTGCACGCCCAGGTAGCCGCTCAGGAAGAGCTGCGCTTCCATGGCGCCTTGGGCGAGATCGCTGGCCAGGTTGTCGCCGGTCAGCAGAGCGCGCTTGTCGCCGAAGGCGAACCACTCCGCCAGCAGTCTGACGTCCTCGGTCGCCGTGACGCCGGCTGCACCGGTGAGCGCGTAGGCCGTCAGATCACCGCTGTCGTAGAGCAGGATGTTGTAGCCCGCGAGCTGGGCGGCGCGCGCGCGGCCGCCCAGTCCGTTCCCGGCGCCGTCCGCCGGCGAGCGCGTGCGGAACAGGTCGTAGTCGAGACCTCGATGCAGGCCGAGCATCCGCAGCGTGTGATCCCAATAGTCCACCGCCTCGACCGTCTGCGCGTCGTCGCGCCAGAGCAGGAGGCGAGGCTGGTCGCCGAATTCGTCCGAGAAGACCGTGGGCAAGGCCCGCATCCGCGCGAACTCCGGCCAGACCGAAGTGGCCGAGAAGTCGCCGAAACCGGTGGTGTCGGCCGGCCACGTCACGAGCGTCTGCTGGCCGCGGCCGAACGCGCGCGCCTCCAGGAAGAAGTGCACGACGTCGCCCGGGAAGATCAGGCCGGTATCGGGCAGATCGAAGAACCAGCGGTTCGGAATCGCCGCGCCGACCGCCGTGCGGCAGGAATCGCCGGTCGCAACCAGATCGATGCAGCCATCAGGATCCGGCTGCACGCTGCGCACGAGATCGAAGAGCGGGTTGGCGCGCAGCCTCGCCACCAAACGCGGCTGTTCGGTCAGTTCTTCGCCGTCGCGCAACACGTGGACCTCGGCGACGATCGAGTCGCCCGGGTCGTTGCGCAAGTGCTCCGGCGGACTGATGTTCAGCGCCATGTCGAAACGGCACGAGTTGGTTTCCAGATTGCGCAAATCGAGATTGCCGCTCTGCGGGAACGTGTCCTGGGGCAAGTGCGCGTCGGCGACCATGATCCGCGGTCCCGCGCTGGCAAACACCTTGACGGCCACGTTGTCGAAATACGGCGCGGGCGTGGCGTCGTGACCGTCGAGTTCCCACACCGCCCGAAAATCCATCACCTGCAACTCGACTTGCACCCACCGGCGGCCCGGCACCAGCAATTCGCCGCACAATTCATGGTGTCGCCGATACGCCGGACCGCCCGTATAGACGACATCGCGATGGCGCCACGCCGCGTCTTCCAGCACGGCGGGATCGTCGTCGGCCGTCGAGCGCACGCGCCAGCGGTAGACGATTCCCGGCGATTGCAGTGCGAGCGGTTCATGGACGTAGACGTCGAACGCGAGCAGCATGTCGTCGGTCCCGTCCGGCCATGCCAGCGGCGGCGAGACGAGCCCGTTGTCGAGATGATAATCCAGACCGAGCAGACCGCCGTAGCTGTTCACCACGAAGCCGCTCGGGCCGTAGCACCAGCTCAAGCAGGGGGAGCCGCCGGTCCCGGGAACGACCAAACCATCGTCGATGAAGACCGCCTGGACCGAGCTGTTGCTGCGGCAGGGATCCAGGTCGTTCAAGTTTGCCGCCAGGTGAACGAAATCGCCGACCCCGTCGTAGAACCGCGGCGTCCAGAACAACTCGGAACCCGGCTCGAAGTCGTCGAAGGTCGCCACAACGCCGTCGAGCAACACCTGGATATCGTCGATCTGACAGGCGCCATCGGTCGGATACAGGCCGTCCTCGTCAGACCAGGCTTCGTCCGACACGAAGGAGAACCGCAATCTGATCTCGTCGGCCCGCGGCCCGCCGAGGTCCTGCTGCGAGATGTCGACCGAGACATCGACGGCGCGGTTGATGCGCCAGCCGTCCCATTCCGCGACGATCTGCCAGTCCGGGCCGCGCCAGGCCTGCAGGGACACCTTGTCGAAGCCCGGCTCGGTGTCGTGATTCATCCAGGCCTGAACGCTGACGGTCGCCGACGTGAAGGTGTCGGGAACGGTGAACGCCCAGCCGAGACGCTGCCGCCAATTGTTGCCGTAGCCGATCTCGCCGTTGGGTAACTCCGTGCCGCACCACATGGCGTGGTTGCCGGCGCCATGATCGCCGAGGGCCTCGGCGTTGAACGTGGACACGGACCAGAAGGTGTCGGCCGCTGCCGTGTGGTCGAGCGTGGTCCAGCCGTGCCAGGCCGGGGCACCTTCGCTGTCTTCGAACCGCCCGTCGAGTCGCTCGGGACCGCCCAAGAGCACCACCGTGTCGGCAGTCGCCACACCGAGCGGCATCGCCGGGTGCGGTGCGCCGATCAGATACGGCGAACCCGCACCCGTAACCGTCCGCGGCGGTTGCGAACGCGGCAAAGGCCGGCCCGCGGCGGGCAGAATGGACACGAGCAGAAAGGCAAGGATACCCAGGCAGACCGCGGTGCGACGGCAACGCTGCAACGTCATGGTGACCTCGACCGGGACCGGACGACTTTTCTTTGCTAACCGTATGATTGTAACGTAAGAAAGCGTTCCAGGTCAATCCGCTCCCGATTGCCGCCGGGTATTCGCGGCGGCCCGGTCGCTGCCGGGTGCGGCCAACGGCAGCGACCGCCGCGGCAGGTTGCCGTCGGCCAGGAGATCGGCCACGTACGCGCCGAGCGTCCGAAAAGCTCCGCGCTGCAGTAGATCGGCCAGCTTCGCGGGCATTGTCCCCTGGCCGGCCTGGCTTCGCCAGCGCAAGAGGGCGTTCTGGCGCGTGGCGGGCCGGTAGCAGTCCAGTTCCCAAGGATGCAGGTAGATGACGCACGGCTGGCCTTGACGCCGCGCGGCGGCGCGGACCGCCCGGTAGGCCCAACGAGGCAACAAGCGCATGTAACCGCCGCCGCTGAAGGGCAGGTTGACGCCGCCGAGCCGCCAGGTCGGCATGGGCACGACGACGAAATCGCCCGTCGTGGCGGCGGCGCTGGCCGCCGGCGCCTCAGCCGCAGCCGGCGGTTCCAGGATGAATGGATAGCGCGGCGACCCGGGCTGACCGTACCGCGGGTGGCGGATCGGAAAGAGGGAGCAGTCGTAGGCGAATCCGCGGCTGCGCAGGAGTTCGAGGTAGCGATGGACCGGGGGGGTCATGGTGAAGCTGGGCGCCCGGTACCCGCGCGGACGCACACCGCACGCCGCGAGCGCCGCGATTGCCTGATCGAGATCGGCCAGGAACTCCTGTTCGGACAGCTCGCTCACCACCGGGTGCGCGAACGAGTGGCAGCCGATTTCGTGGCCCGCGGCCGCGATGCGCCGCACCAAGTCGGGGTGTCGAACCGCGGTCCAGCCCAGGACGAAGAACGTGGCGCGCACCCGCTGCCGGTCCAGCAGCTCGAGGACGCGATCGGTGTTGCCCTCGACGCGCGATTGTTGAGCCGCCCACCAGGCGGGCGGCACCTGCCCGAGATAGTTGTGGCCGTGGAACCACTCCTCGACGTCGACGGTCAAGATGTCGGGAACCGTGGTCATGGCGCCGCCGCCTCCGCGGGCACTGCTACGCACGCGAACTGCAGGAAACGCATCTCGCGCAGGCGTCCAAGCACCAACAGGTTACAGAGCCGGTACCGCCAGGCGCGCGTGGGGTTGATCCCGACCTGTTCGACCACTCGGTAACCGGCGCGATCGAACAGACCGTGCATGCTGGCGCGCGTGAAAAACCTCAGGTGCGTACGGTCGCGGATCCCCTCGTCGTGGTATTCCCAGTCGCCGCGGACGACGAGGTCCCAGACGTTGTGGAAGTGCCGCACGTTCGGAATGCTGGCCACCAGGCAGGCGCTCGGAGCCAGGACCCGGCGCAGCGACCGCAGCAGATCCTCCGGCCAGGCCAGATGCTCCAGGACGTCGTTCATGACCACGCAGTCGAAGTAGCCGGCCGGCAGCGCGGCGACGTGCGTTTCGGCCGGACCGGCCAGCACCCGATCCAGCCGCGCGGCCGCACGCACGGCGACCGCCGGCTCGAGCTCGATCCCCCAGATCTCCAGCGCCTGTCCCCGGGCCAGCCGCTCGGCGCGCAGACCCTCCGCGAAAGCCCCATCGCCGCAGCCGATTTCAAGCAACGTGCGCGCTTTCGCCGGAACGAAAGCGCGCATTGGAGACCGCAGCTGGCTGTGATAGCCGGCGTTGCTCACGACACCTCGCGGATTGCCGCCGCTCGCTTGGACAGCCCGCGGCGGCGGTGCCAGGCTCAGCCCAGCACCGGATAACGATGGGGGTCGTCGGACATGTCCACCAGGACAGTGCGCTGCGTGAACATGGTCCGGTGATGCACTCCCTTGGGCACGTGATAATGATCGCCCGGCAGGTAGAGATTCGTACGGCCTTCGATATCCATCACCATCTCACCGGAAAGGACGGTGCCGCGCTGCGCACAATGGGAATGGTCGGGGAAAGAGACTCCCTCTTCGAACACAAAAAAGACGACTTGTTTCTCATCATCGCTGAAGGCGAAACCGGTGACGCCGTCGACCGGCATTTCGACCTTGGGCAGGGCGAGAACCTCCTGAGGCAGTAGACCGGAGAACTGATCTGTCCGCGTTGATGCCATGGACGCCCTCCTTGGTTCGCAAGATGGCAGGCCTGCGCACAGGCCTCGCTGCTCTACATTCTAGCCGAGACTCGCTGGATAACGCAACGTCGGTGGAGACATTCCGGAGCGGTCACGTCGACCCGCACCATCGGCGCGCTTTTCAACCCGCCAGCCTGAACTCGGCCATGACCGGGAAATGGTCCGAGGGAGGCGAACCTGCGCGTTCGAGGATCTGGTCGAAGTCGATTTTGGTCACGGCGTGGATCTCTAGCTGCGGCCGAAAGAACACGTAGTCGATCCGCCGGTGGCCCAGAATGAGGTTGCCAATCCGGTCGCGCAGGTCCAGGCCGCGGAACGTGGCGCTCTGACGATCCTCGCCGCCGCCGGCCTCGCTCCAGGCATCGTATAGCGCCGCCCGCCGGCCTGTCTCATGCCCCAGCTCGCGAATTTCGGGCGCGCCGGCGACCGCGTTGAAATCGCCGGTCAGGAACACGGGCATCTCCTGCCCCATTTCCTGCAGCTTGCGGCTGATGAACTCCTGGATCAGGCGAGCGCCATGGCGGCGATGGCCTGATAAAAACGCCTCCAAATGGGTGGTACCGAACAGGAACGGGCGCCGCGTCGGCCGGTGCTCGAAGAGCGACCAAACCGCGATTCGCGGCCGCGAGGCCAGCGCGAAACGGCTGGCGGGTTGCGCGGGGCGCGGCGAAAGCCAGAACGATTCGTCGGCCATCGGCAGCCGGCGAACCGTGTCGCGTTTGTAGAAGATGGCGCTGTACCAGTTGTCCGCGCTGTGAGCGCGCAGCGGGCCCAGATTCCCCTCGCCCGTGAACTCGTAGTCGGGCAGGCGGTCCCGCAGGTCGTTGCGCTGTTTCAGGTTGGCTTCCTGGGTGCCGACCACGTCCGGTTGCAGGGTGGCGAAGACCTCAACGATGCCGTCTCGCCTCTCGGCCCAGGGAAATCGTTTCTGCTTCTTGTTTGCCGACAACAAGTTGAAGGTCATCACCCGCAGGTTGTTCTGGATCAAGATCGCTCCGTGATGCTCGCTGGCTGGTCTATGTGCAAGAGCGACATGGGCGGGTCGCGTTGCAGCAGGTTAACGGCGATCGGGCAATATCTCAGGTCTTGCTGTGTTGCAGAACCCGACGCATACGCCCAGGTTCCCACCATTGTTGCAAGGACGATACCCGTTCGGTCGTCCGGCAAGATGGACACTAAATCTGTCCGGCGCAAGTCCTGTATTTAGCGAGGGGACCGTCCCCGGCGGCCCTGGCAGGGTCAAGCCGAGTTAGAACATCGCCAATTGCGACGCCCGCGGCGGTAGGTCGAGCGCCGCCAGGACTAGCGGGATCCAGTCCGACCGATCGCCTGCCGGCAGCCGCAAACAATCCAACCGGTACGCGGCCAGCAGCTGATCGATGATGCGATCGATCGCGGTCTGGAATCCCTGGGAAACGTCGCGGGTGCCGTCATAGCTCGGCGGCGCGACGACCGGGACCTTCACCAGCAGGCGATACGTCGCCATCCAGGTGCGTACCAGTTCCTCGAGCGGCGCCTGCCGGCCGGTGGCGTTGACCAGATAAGCGTAGTTGTCAAGCACCGCTCGGTCGCAGACGATGATATCGTACGCGGGCTCGAGGGCGATCTCTTCGGCGATCTGAGTGTGTAAGATCCACTGTTGGGCATCCCGGGTCGTGTCCCGGTTAATAGGTAGCGGACAGCGGCGCGCGACCTCCTTGACGAGGTCGACGCTCAGGTCGAGCCGCTTGAGGTTGGCGGCCAGCTCGAAACAGAGCGTCGTCTTGCCGACTCCGTGAGAGCCCATGAAGGCGATCTTCATGGCAATGAGGTTAACCTGTCGCCGCAGGTAAGTCCAGCAAGCGCAGTCGGCGTCGCGGCCGCAGCGCGCCGGCCTGCCCGCTCAAGGAGCCGGCTATGGTAACAGTCGACAGCCCTCAGACGTGGGGTTACTTGAACGCCGGGCCACGGCCGAGCACCCTACTTGCCGGCGGAGCCGTTGCGGCAGCACTGGGACCGATTGCGATGGCATTGCAGTTCGCGACCTTCGCCTGGATCTGCTGGGCGATCGGATTGTTGCTGACCGGCGTCGGTCTTCTGCTCAGCGGGTTGCGGCCGTGGTTGACCTCGTTCGCCGTCGTGCCTGCCGGGATGTTCCTGGCGCAGGGCGCGAGTTTGCTGCTGACAGCCAGCGGACTGGCCGCGGCCGCAGCGGGCTACTTCGCGTTGGCGCTGCCGAAATGGCTCTCGTTGTTCGTGCTGGCGATCGTCGCCGCGCGGCAGGTCGACCGGCGGCGGCGGCGCTGGCTGGCAGTGGTCGCGGTCTTGAGTAGCCTCAAGTATCTGACGCGGCACCTGGCGCCGCCGCCGGCCACCGTTTTGGCGGTTCTCGATATCCTGCTCGCCGTGCTGCTGGCGGCGGCCCTGGTGCAGTGGGCGGTGGTTTTGCGCCGCCTGGAAACGGCGTGGGCGGCTCATCGCTGGCGGGATGCGCACGCGCGCTTCGAAGACTTCAATTCGCCGCCGCTGCCGCCACTCAGATGACCGATTCGCGGACGGGTTCGCCCGCGAAACTCACGCTCACCACTTTGCGGATCACCGCTTCGAATTCGCAGTAGCGCGCAGGCCGGAAGCCCAGCGGCGCGGCCACGAGCTTGGCGGGGTAGGTCTGCAGGCGCGTGTTGAACTCGCGCACGTTGGCGTTGAACAGACGCCGCGCCGCCTGGATGCGGTCCTCGGTCTCAGCCAGTTGCGCCTGTAGGTCGGCGAACCCGCGATCGGCCTGCAGCTGCGGATTCGCTTCGGCGATCGCGAGCAAGGCACGGGTCGCGGCAACCAGATCTCTTTCCGCCGCCGCTTGCGGATCCGGCCGTTGGGAGATCGCCCGCGCCCGCGCCGCCGTGACCGCCCCGAGCACGCGGCGCTCGTGTGCCGCCGCCGCCTCGACCACGGCTACCAGGTTGGGAATCAGGTCGTGGCGGCGGCGCAGTTCGGTTTCCACGCCCGACCAGCTCTCGCGCACATGCTGGCGCAGACGGACCAGCAGGTTCCAGGTCAGGATCAGCCAGCCGACGAGAACCGCGATACCCACACAGACGAGCCGAATGACCATCACCGTTGCCTCCGCTGACCCGCAAGCTCCGGTCCCAGCACATCGCGCCGCGCATGCGGCGGAATACCGGCCAAGAATCCCGTCGCCGTGGCGATCGCCTCGGGAATCCGTTCGGCGGCCAACCCGCCGGGAACGGCGATAAGACTCCACCACCCGCCCAGTTCGAGCCACCAGCGCGGACGGCCCAGCAGGAACTCGATCTGCCGCGGCGGCAGCACGTCGTATGCCCATTTGCGATCGGGCGAGGATACGTGGAACGCGGCGCTGAACGCCGCCGATTCGAAATCGATGTCGTTGAACCCCAGCGCCGACGCCAACCGGTCAGCGGTTATTTCCGGACGAATACGCAGGGGAATCAGCGGCATGTCCGCCTTGACCACCACGCAGGTGAACAAACCCTGCACGCCGTCCCGGGAACCGGGACGCCGGCGGCGATCGAGATCGAAGACATGGATCTGGCGTCCCTGCCAGAGGCCGCTGGCCAGGTTGGTCGCCTGGACCAGGCCATTGCCGATCAATCCCAGTTCCAGGTAGGTGCGTCCCACCGTGGGATCGGGTCCCGGCGTGAACCGCCAGCCATGGGTGCGGGCCCAGGTTTGCAGCGCGTGGACCCGTCGTAGACTCAGCACGGTCCGCACGATCGTCACCACGATGCCAGCGCTCACAAATAGCAAGGCCAGCCGGGGCATGGCTTACCTCCAGGGCAATCTCCGGTTCTACCGCGGATTATCGGCTGCGAATGCGGCCGCCTTGATCCCAACCCGCATGACGAACGGCGCCCTTGCGGATGCCGCGGCCGGACCCCTGGCGCCCGTCGCATCCGCGGCAGAGGCCGACAGCCGAACAGCCGACAGCCGAGCGGCAACAAACAGGGCGGGCCCGTGGGGACCCGCCCTCTTCTGTCATCGCACGCCGGTGCGGAA
>JAQULN010000064.1 GCA_028718575.1 Candidatus Krumholzibacteriia bacterium
CGGCGGCGGCGTCCAGCTGCGACGCCACGGGAGGCAAGTGCGATACGTTCTCTCCTTTGATCACGCGCGAGATATCGCCGTAGGCAATTAAGCGCCCGGTATGGTCGACGACGTAGACATATCCCGAGCTGCCAGCTGCCAGTTTGGCGACAAAATCCCAGATGAACCTCAGGTTGAGCTCGGCCAGCAAGTACACTTTGCTTTCGCGCAACGCATCAGTCACTGGAACACGAATGGACACGATCGGCTCGCTGGTCTTTACATCGATATAGACCTCGCTGATCGAGGCTGCATCAGGGCTCGTGCGGGGATAGTGGACGTTGTCGAAAATTCGCGAGGCGCGTTCGATTTGTGATGGCGTAAAACGCGAGACGAATGCGATTGGGTCACCTTCGAGATTGATTACGGCCAGGGTTCGGAATGCCGGTCCGAGTCCCAGCAGGCGCTGTAGCGCGAGCCGCCAATCCGAGGTTTCCATGGCGTCGGGATTAGTAAGGTTCGCCCACGCCTCCAGTTCGTGAATCTTTTCCTGGAGAAATCCGCCGACAGCGGCCTTGGCGCTCTCCGTAATGAGCTGTTGCTTGCTGTAGAGACCGGCAGTCTCGCTTTGGTAATAGAAGAAAAACTTCAGCCCGCCGGCAACGACGAGGATCACGAGGCTGAACAAAACAAATGCGCTCGTCAGAAGGTGCGTCAGACTTTTAGCAGTCGCGGGACGGCCCGAAAAAAGATTCACGTCGGTCCTTTGCGCTCGGCCCAGGCGCGCTCGGCTCTACCTCAAGATCTCCTTGGCCTGTCGCAACACCCCCTCCGGCACTTCCAAGCCCAACTCTTGAACGCGTTTGTAATTGATGACCAGAACCTGCTCCGGCGTCACGACTGGAATGGTTCCAGCGGGCGTTCCCTGCAGAATCTTGTGCACCAGCGGCGCCGCCTGCCGGCCGACGGCCTCGAGATTGTCGGCGTTGCCGAATATTGCGCCTTGCTCGACGGTATACCGGAAACTGCCGGCGACGGGCAGATTGTGCCGGTCTGCAAAGTCGCGGATCATTTTCCAGCCGGCGAAGGAATGATTGATCGAATCCGGCATCAACAGCATGGCGTCCACGCCTGGCTCCGACGCTTGATCGCGCCGCTGGAGTTCGCGCTCCAGTCCGGCGACATCGTCCACCGGCACTTCGACCAGGGTCACACCGAGCTTGGGCGCGAGCGAACGCATGATCGTCAACGCCGGTAGGCTATTGGGGTAATTACGACTATATCCAGCGAAAACCCGCGTACGCAACGGCGCGATCTCGTGCAAGATCTCCAGGCGCTTGCCGATCTGCTCGGAGCCCGGATAACGCACGCCCGTAACGCGACCCCCGGGTTCGCGCACGCTGCCCACCAGATCGGATCCCTCGATGCCGGCGTAGGCGAAGACCAGCGGGATATTTGTATCGCGTGTCGCCTCTTTGGCGATCACGGACACTTCGGTGAAAAGAGTAAATATCAGATCGATGTTCGAAGATTCCCGCAGTATCTTCTCGACACCTGCGCGCGCTTCGTGCGGAGTCACGTAATACTCAGTGTGATAGACGATCTCTATTCCCTCGCGATAACCTAGCTCGGTCATCTTTTCCTTGAATCCGTTGACGATCTCGGCGTGATCCGGGTTGCCTGTCAGCACCTCCAGACGATATTGCCGGGGCTCGGTATCGCACCCAAGCAGCGACACGGCCAGCATAACGGAAACCCAGAATAACCCCAAGGCCGCCGGCAAGGATCGATATGTGTTCATCGTCCCGTCCTCGAGCGTGTAACGCGTCTTCGACGCCGGCCAACGAACGATTGCTCAGAGCAGTCACTCGTGGGAGAATATGCGCATACCTTTCGAGCAATCTGCGCTGACTAAAAACCTCTTCGCCGCACGCGGCGGAATCGACGGGAGTATAGGCACGTCGAGCCGGCGCGGACAAGAGAATCCGCGCCGCGCGGGCAACGATCGTCAGCGGATCAACGCGGCCTTCACCATTCGACTCTCACCGCCGGCCCGGATGTGCATCACGTAGATGCCAGCCGCCAGTTCGCGGCCGGAGAACCCGATCCCGTCCCAGGTCAGCGCGGTTTCGCCGGCCTGAACGTTTCGCGGGCCGATGGCGGCCACACGGCGACCGCGCGCGTCATGAATGTCGACCGTGACGACGGCGGGACGATCAAGCGTCAGGCGGATCTCGGCGCGCGGGTTGAACGGATTCGGCGCCACGTTGGCCGCGAGCAAGAGAGGCCGCGGCGAAACGTCCGCTCCTGGCGCCAATTCCAGCAGAGCGGCCTCGCCGCCGCCGGGTAGGATCGCCGAGATGCGATAACGCACGCCTGAACCGGCCGGCGCGTGCGAGTCGTCGAGCCGATAGACCCAACCGCCTGCGGCCTGCTCGGCCGGCAGCAGCGGCGCCGGCGTTATCCGCGCCGCGCCCTGCGCCTTCCCGGTACGCACGGCATCGAGCACCTGATGAGTCTTCAGCTCTCCGCGCTCGAAAGCCTGCTGGAGCAGGAACCGGTCGGCGCGCGCCTTGCCTGCGTCGTCCACGAAGCGATCGACGACGCACGGTAGCGGCTGTGACACCAGCCATCGCATCTCGATGCCGCCGGCCAGGCGCACCGCGCGGCCGGACGCTTCCGGCAGATCGGGCACCGGGGTGGCACCCATTCCGCCCTCCAGAGCATAGGCTCGGCCGCCGCCGCTCTGGTACTGAGTGCCGGCAAGGATATCGGGCTTGAGGTTGCCAGAAAGATCGGGTCCGCCGAAGACCGAGTACAGGCGATTGCCGGTGTTGTACGTCCAGAGCGTGTCGCCGGAGGCGCCCGAGAACAAGTACACGTTGTAGTCGAAGGAGCCGCCGATCACTTCGCCGATACCGTCGCCGTCGAGATCGCCGATGATGTCCACCGTCCAGAAGTCGCCGCCGTTGAGTGTGCCGGCGTAGGACTGCCAAATCAGCCCGCCGGTCCGGCCGCTGATCGCGGGCAGGCCGTTGGACCAGGAGCCGACGATGACGTCGCGGACGCCGTCGCCGTCCAGGTCGCCGCTGGTCACCAGGCGCATGACGTAGTCGTACGTGCCGACGTGGTAGGACCACAGAGCGCCGCCGGTAGCGCCATCGAGGCAAACAACCTGGTTCGCTGCCCGCCAGGTACCGACGACGATCTCCGCGATGCCGTCGCCGTTAATATCGTCGATCACCGTCGCCGCGTGGTTGCTGGAGCCTGTGCTACTGGCCCAGATCTGTTCGCCGACGATCCCGCCCGCGCCCGAGACGCAGAACACCCGGTATTCGTCGTCCCAACCGCAAAAAAGCACATCGGCGATGCCGTCGCCGTCCATGTCCGGCAGCGACGCCGTGTAGCCGATCGCGTCGGTGGCGCCGATGAAGCGCCAGATGACCCGGCCGTCACTGCCGTCGAGCAGGTAACCGCGGTGATTGTTGCTGCCGGCGCCGAAGACCACCTCGGGCCGGCCGTCGCCCGTGCGGTCGGGATGCGCGCGCACGGCGTAGACCCAGCCGGATTCCGGCTCGCTGTACGTGTCGAAGGTCCAGATCACGGCGCCGGTGAGTCCGTCGATGGCGTGCACCGAGCGGTTGCCCCAGGCCGTGCCGAGCAGCACGTCGGGGAACCCGTCGCCGTTGAGATCGCCGCAGGAGACCAGGCATTCCTGCCCGTAGCCGCCGCCGTCGCTGGCGCCGCTCTGCGGCCGTACCGACCAGATCACGGCCGCCGTGCCGGAACTGCCGCCGGACAGCAGGTAGAGATGGTCGCCGACGGCGCCAGCGTCGTAGGTCTCGGCGACGATGTCAGCGATGCCGTCGCCGTCGACGTCAGGCAGCACGGCGAACGCATTCATGTCCTCGATGCCCTGGAAGCGCCAGAGTTCGTCGGGGGTCGACTGGGCCGCAGCCGGCGTTGCGGCCACGACGAGCACGACCAGGATCGGCAGAAAAGGCGGAGCAGATCGTATGCGCATGGCGGTACCTCCGGTCAAGGGGCGAGGAGGCCAACGGGCGGAGGCCGCTATTTTACCGCAAAGCGGCCATCGACATCAAGCCGCCGGCCGTAAAGAGATCATAAGACATCCCGCCTTCTTGACAGAGCGCGCGTTGTTATGTCATAATCCTCGCGGATCGACAACTCCGCACCCCACACTTCAGCGGAGCCGCACGCCCGACATAGCCGGTCCGACCTTATAAGCTGTTATTGCGAACACTGGCGGCTCCAAGCGCGCGGCAACGTTGCCGGTCTTTCTCGCGCGACGACCGTGCTGCTCGGGTCTGAATCCGGGTCGTGTTGTCGTTGTCAACTCGAACGACGAAGGGGGTCCATCATGCAACATCGTCAACGAACAGCGATCGCAATCTGCGCTCTCGTGGCACTGGGAGCCGTCGCGGCCCACGCGAGCTGGTACGATGGTTTCGAGAGCTACATCGCCGGCGGCGGCCTGCACGGCCAAGGCGGTTGGGCCGGCTGGAACGACGATCCCGCCGGCGACGCGGTCGTCTCGGATCTTTACGCGTTTGCCGGCACCCAATCGGTCGCCATCAGCGGTGCCGCCGATATCGTGCAGATGTTCAGCGGCTACACGACGGGAATCTGGAATCTGATCGCCTGGATGTACATTCCCACCGGCTTCACGGGCGAGACGTATTTCATCGTTCTCAATACGTACGCTCCCAACGGCACCCAGAACTGGTCGACCCAGATTCACTTCACCAACGGGATGATCCTCACCGACACCGCCGGGCAAGAAACGATACCCTACGTCGTCGACCAGTGGGCCGAATTGAAGCTGGTCATCGATCTGCAGTCCGATCTGCAGACCTTCTACTACAACGGCGCTATGATGTATCAGGCGAGCTGGTCCCAGGGCGTCAGCGGCGGCGGCGCCGTGAACATCGGCTGCCTCGATCTGTTCGCCAACGGCGCCAGCCCCGTCTACTACGACGAGATCTCGCTGACGTCGAGCGTGGTCGCCGTGGAATCCACGACCTTGACCGAGATCAAGAGTTTGTTCCGGTAGCGATGCCGAGACCGAGCTGCGGCCTGGCGTCATCCCCAGAAAGAATCCGAGGCCGCCTTGGCTCGAGGCGGCCTCGGCCGTTGAGCTCTCGGGCCGGGACCGCCGACCCGAGCGTGAACTGGGGCAACGCATCGTGAGACCGGGCGAGGGCGGGGGCCGCCGCCGCACGTCCGGACCACGGCTCCCTCGGCGTAACGTCGCCGGCATTGTGTCGGTTCTCCTTTTACCCGGCTGATTCTTGCCCCGTTGCGCGCAGTATGCCAATCAGCGGCCCGGGCAACATCTGGAACGCCGCGACCTCTTGCCTGGCACGGGCTTCCTGCCTTACCATCCCCAAGACAGCGCCAGACCCACGGCAACATCGCGCCGCCCCGATCGCCGAGGACGCGTCATGCCGACCAACGTCTCGCCCGAGTACAAGCGCGCCCAGGAGCAGTACCGCAAGGCGCGCGAACCCGCCGACCGTCTCAAGTGGCTGCGCGAGATGCTCTCGACCATTCCCAAGCACAAGGGAACGGAGGCGCTGCAAGCCGACATCAAGACCAAAATCAAGGAACTGACCGAGGAGCTAGCGGGTCCGCGCAAGGGCGCGGCGCGCACCGGCCCGTTGCAGGTGATCCGGGCCGAGGGAGCGGCGCAGATCTCTCTGCTCGGTCCGCCCAACGCCGGCAAGTCGAGCCTGCACCGGGCCCTGACCGGATCGCGGGCCGACATCGGCGCCTATCCGTTTACCACCAAGTCGCCGCTGCCGGGCATGTGCCTGCACCAGGACATCCCTCTGCAAATCATCGACCTGCCGCCTATTTCGGTCGATTTCATGGAGCCCTGGTTCGCGAACGCCCTCCAGCCGGCGCATGCCGCCCTCCTGGTGCTGGACCTGCACGCCCCCGGCTGCGCCGAAGACCTGGTCGCCATCGGCGAGCGCCTCGACCAGAGAAGGATCACCCTGTCCGATGACTGGCACGGCCGCTTGCCCTCGGGGCTGGTGCCCGCAGATTGGCCGCCGGCCGGCGACAAGGCGAACGCCGGCCCCAGCCGCGGCGATGGCGTGAGTTCCGGCGCGGCCGGTTCCACAGGCGCCGTCGCGGCGACTGGCGGCGGCGCTGACGCCGCTGGCGGAGCCGCCGTTGATCCGTCCGCGCCGAGCGCCGGCGAAGACGACGTGGAAGACCCTTTCCGCGTTACGCTGCCCGCGCTTCTGGTCGTAACCAAGATCGACCTCGGCTTCAATCCCGCCGAGGTCGACGTGCTCTGCGAGCTCACCGGCAAGCACTATCCGGTCCTGGCGGTCTCGGCCGACCAGGGTACAGGCCTGGAGCGCCTCGGCGCGCTGC
This sequence comes from Candidatus Krumholzibacteriia bacterium, assembly GCA_028718575.1. Lineage (GTDB taxonomy): Bacteria > Krumholzibacteriota > Krumholzibacteriia > LZORAL124-64-63 > LZORAL124-64-63 > Glo-17. Next base: position 6,388 of record JAQULN010000064.1, read on the forward strand.
TCGTGCGCGGTCTTGACATCGTGCGCGTCTACACCAAGGTCCCCGGCAAAGCCGGCAGACTACGAGCGCCCGTACACTCTCTTCGCCGGCGATACCGTCGAGGACCTCGCCCGCCTGATCCATCGCGATCTTGCCGCGTCACTGCAATACGCCAAGGTTTGGGGCAGCGCGAAATTCGACGGCCAGCAGGTGGGACGGGACCACCCGCTGGCCGATGGGGATGTCGTCGAGATTCACGCGTGACGGTCAGCCGTCAGTTCTCGCCTGTCTGCGGCAGATGCACGACGACGTTGCTGACATCCACCGTGATCTCGTCGAGCCTTTGCTGCGTTTCCGGATTCACGTCTTGTTGGTAGCGGCCGCCAAGCTGCTCGCTCAGGAACTTCTCCATCGCCACGGCGAGGGCCTTGCGGTTGTTGGGAGCGCGGAATCCGTGCCCTTCGTCGGGCGCCACGAGGTATGAGACCGGCCTGTTCTTCTCGCGCAGGGCGACGACGATCTGGTCGCTCTCGTGCTGCTTGACGCGCGGATCGTTAGCGCCGTGCACGACAAGCAGCGGCGCCTTGATCCGGTCGCAATGAAAGAGCGGCGACCGGGCGATCAGGTCCTCGCGGTCGGCCTCCACGCTCGGATTACCGACCCGCTTGTACCACGATCCTTCGAGGAACGGCTTCCAGTATTCAGGGAAGCTGTTGATCAAGGTCAGCAGGTTCGACGGGCCGACGTAGGGGATACCGCAGGCGTAGAGGTCGGGCGTGAACGTGACTCCGGCCAACGTGGCATAACCGCCGTAAGAGCCGCCGAAAATCGCCACTTTCGCCGGATCGGCGATACCCTGCTTCTTCAACCACGCGACCGCGTCGGAGATGTCGTGCTGCATGGCGCCGATGCCCCACTCGCGGTTGCCGGCGTTCAAGTACCGCTTGCCGTATCCAGAGGAGCCGCGGTAGTTGACCTGCATGACCGCGTAGCCGCGATTGGCCAGGAACTGCGCGTACGGTTCGTAACGCCAGTGATCGCGCGCCCAGGGTCCGCCGTGGATGTACATGACCGTCGGCAGGTTCTTGCCAGACTTGCCGCGCGGCAGCGTCAGGTAGCCGCGGATGGTCAGGCCGTCCCGCGCGGTGTATTGCACCGGCTGCATCGGCGCCAAGTGCTCGCTCGGCAGTTCGGGGCGCGAGCGATACTGCAGGGTCGCCTGGCGTGTGGCGGCGTCGAAGAGGTAGACCGAACCGGGATCCACGTCGCTGGCCACCAAAACGAGCAGCTTGCTCAGATCCCGGGTGGTGCTGACGGGCGTGAGCTCGCCGGCGGGCAGCGCCTTGCGCATGTTCTCCCACAGGCGGGCCGCGAATTCCGTGCGCGGGTAGACCCGCACACGGTCGCCGACGTAGGCGGTGGCCAGCAATTCATCCGTGTCGGGATGAAACGTGGCGCCGCTGAGGTCGACTTCGTTCTCGGGATCGCTCTCGACAAACTGCATGACGCCGGACTCGACGTCCATGAGCATGAGTTGAGCGAGATCGACGTCGCCGATGTTCGAGATCAGGTACACATGACGGCCGTCCCGGTGGAAATTGATCGGGTAGAGGTTTTCCTCGTAGGTGGCCGCGGCAAGCCGCGTGAATCCCTGCAGGTCGACGCGCAAGAGTTCGGTGCCGCCGTCAGGCAGCGAGCGGGTCGCCAAACGCAGCCGGCCCTCGAGGTCGAAGCCCCAGTCGCTGATGTTGTCGGTGTTCTCGCGCAGCAGCGTGCGACCGCCGGAGGCGATGTCGACGCGGTAGACGTCGCTGTAGCTGGGATCGCGATCATTCAACCCGACGATGATCACACCGGGCGCGTTCTTGGGAACATCGTAGATCACCGCCCGCGCGCCGGGGACCGGGGTCAGGTTGCGCGCGGCGGGAACGCCGGTTTCTGTCACCACTGCGCCGGCGGGATCGACAGCCCAGACGTGGTAGTTCTCGTCGCCGTCGCGGTCCTGCACATAGAGGACATAGCGGCTGTCGCGGCTCCAGAAATACCCCGGCACCGGCCGTTTGTCGGCAGTCAACGGCCTGGCGTTCTCAAAAGGTTCGTCGGCCGTTTTGATCCAAATGTTGCGCGCGCCGGCGAAGGGCTTGATGAAACTCATCCAATGGCCGTCGGGCGAGAGCTGCGCACCGGAAATCTCGGGATCGCCGAAGAACAGCTCGCGATCCAGCAGGGGAGGCATCACGTCGGCGACGTCCTGGGTCTGGCGTTCATCCCGGCTGCCGCAGCCGGCCATGACCACCAAGGCGAGGATCGGCAGCACCCCCAGAAATAACCTCGATCGGGGCTTCATATCAACATCTCCTTCAATGCAGGAACAAGCAGGGACCGGGTTAGACCGCGGTACTGAAGTGCAGCTAGATAATACGAACCGGCCGCGAAAAGGTTCGCGACCGCGTGTTCTTCGCGGCTGCTGCCGCGCATCGACGGTCGGGGCCATCGTCCTATTTGGTTGTGCCTCGCAGATTGTTGCCGGCTGTGGCCATATCGAATCATTTCAGTCAATTACCACGCGCCGGCGCCCGATCCATGGAAATTAACCCAAAATAACAATATATGTCGACGAGCAACAATTTGCGAGGCACAACCTATTGTGTCAATTGACGACGGCCGAATCAAGTATTATACAAAGTTACTTAACTAGTAAAACAAAAAGGAGTGAGTTTATGGACATCCCGACGACCTTGAAGCATAAACCGGTCATCGTATCGCGCGACTACGAGAAGATCGACGGCCGCCTGGCGCACCGTACAGACGCCAAGGGCCTCTCGCTCGGCCTGGCCCAGTGGAACGACCGCGGCAAGGTCGACATCTCGGCCAAGGTCTGGCGCCATTCAGGGTCGAAATGGTCGCGGCAATCGGAGGAACTGCCGCTTCACCGCGTGCTGGACCTCGCGATCCTCATCAGCCGCGCCAGACTGCACTTTCGGGAGGCCTATCGTTTACCCGCGCTCTATGATCCCGACCACCCCGTGATCGACCGCGTGGGCTTGCAGGGCGGCGCCATGACCGTCGCCGTCTGCACGGAAAACGAGCAGATCGAAGGGGATATCCGGCTCTTCAACGATGTCTTGAGCGTCGACGACGAACTGATCAGCGAACGGTTGCGCACGTTGGCGCGGATCCTGAAGGAACTGGGCTACTGATCCGGCTCAGGGCGTCAACACGACCTTGACGCTCGCTTGCCAGGCGGGCCCTTGGACCCGTACGAGGTACACCCCGGCCGGCGCGCGGCGGTCCGCCTGGTCGCAACCGTTCCATTGCAGCCGCCGATCCCCCTCGTCCAGGCTTCCCGCGTGGAGCGTCTGCACGCGCCGGCCTGCAAGATCGTAGACCGCGGCGTCGATCCGTTGCGCGACCGGCAAGCTGAACACCACGTTGACGCGGGGATTGAACGGGTTCGGCCACGCCTGGATCGCCGCCGGGGCCGCGACGGGGGGGCGCGGCGCCGCTGTGGTCTGCGCCGCGCCCGATAGCGCGAACTGGCCGTTGTTGACGTTCACCAGGAACAACGCGTTGTCGGGATCGACGGTCAGACCGCTGAAGCTGCCGTAAAGGGTGTCGGCGCTGGCGGCGGTCACGTTGATGTTCCCCGTCAAGCTGACCAGGATATGCTCGGCGTCCAGATCGTCCAACCACTGCATGACACCGTCTGCCGAGAGCGTGTCGGGCAGCGAGAACGAT
>JAQULN010000065.1 GCA_028718575.1 Candidatus Krumholzibacteriia bacterium
CCGATCTGGACGCGCCGCTCGACGCGGCCGCGCTGGGGGCGTCACTCGCCCGTGAGTTGACCCAGCAGGTCGGCGTGCTCGTTTTCGACGACCCCGCCGGCACGGAAACGGAGCGCCCCGGCCTGACTCGTTCCTTCGATCCCGGGAGTGACGACGTCTTCCAGACTCAGCTTCGCATCTGCAGCGTCAACGGGATCCGCACGTCGGACTTTCTGCCGCTGCTTGGCCCTGGCGATTTCCTTCCGTCTGAGTTGCAGCGTGAGTGCCAGACCATTGTCGACAGCGCCGGCCCTCGGCTCGATTGTCAAGTGAAGCAGGGGAATTGCCCCGGCAACTTCCTGCAAGACCAGACCTGCTTGCGTGTGCCGGAGATCGAGGCCGGACTCGCCGTGGTGCTGCAGGGCGTCAACTTCATGAGTGTCGACGCTACGGTGCGCATGTTCGCCGAACCGGCAGGAACGTTGGCGCGCGAGGTCGATGCGCATGTCGTCGGGGATATCGAAACGCTCCTGACCGAAGTGATCGACGGCCAGGAGGTAACGATCCGCGACTGCCGCGTTCACGACCGTCTGACCTTCCGCGTCCCCGCCGATCTTCCCGTGGGAGTCTATCGAATCCAGGTGGCATTGCCCAACACGACGGGCTTTCCACAGTTCGGCGAGTTCGTCCTGTCCGGCGCGCAGTACATCCAGGTCGTCCCGCCCTCGTCGGCGCGCTTCGAGATCTCCAGCGAGAAGCTCCGCGCGCGGCGCGAGACCTCGCCGGCTTCGTTCGGCTCCGACGAGGTGCGGGTGCGGGTCCGGTCGTACCCGATCACGGCGAGCCTCACGGAGCTGATCCTCGGCGCCGAGCAGGCCTTCGATTCGGTGAAGTTCGGCAACATGGACTCGGGAGATACACGGGACATGGTCGGGGTGTGGTTCCGCAACCAGCAGCCGATCGCCGCCATGGCCATGACCGTCTTCGGGTTCGAGATCGACAGCGAGACCGCGTACCAGCAACAGATCGACAGCTTCACCGACGCCTTCTACAGCTACCTGAAGATCGCCGTGGCGGCCGCCGCGGGCGCGATCGGCGGCGGTGCGCTCGGTCTGGGCGTCAAGGACCTGGTGGCCCTGGGCCTCAAGCACTGGTTGGTGCTGGCGATCGCCGCCGCCGTGGCGCTGGTCGTTATGGTCTTCCTGTCACTTTGGGCTCCGGCCGACCTGATCATCGAGGACAAGCTCGGCTTCACCAGTGTCGACCTGGCAATGCTGACCGGCGCCTCGTTCCCGCCGCCTGCACCGACGCAGTATAAAACCGCGGGCGGTATCAGGGTCACGGTCACGCCCCTCGCGAAGATTCCCACGCAGTACCGAGAGCGCCGGGAGTATTTCAGCAAGGACGAGGACAGCATCTACGAGATCGAGTTGCGTTATAATCGGCTGGCGTGACGTGGAGTTGGTCGTCCAAGCATGGTTGCCTATTTGATAGAATAGGCAACCATGCAGGAACCACGCGTTGTGCCGATCAGGCTTCCGCGGTCACTCGGCAGCAGATCACCTCGATGGCCCAGGCCCCGTCGGCCTCATCGGTCACCTGTCCGCCATTGCCGCTGGCGGTCAGCCGCGCGAGCTGCAGGCCGCGCACCAGGAGCACGCGCCCGTCATCCAGCCAGATCAGGCCGTCGTGATCGCGGTCGGCCTGGCAGCGTACGAGAAGCTCGTGAGACCAGCGGCCGTCCGCGTCGAAAACGTCGTAGCGGGTCAGCACGCCGTCCGGCAGGTCGCGGCCGCTGGCGGCGTGGGCCACGAGCAGCCGGCCGTCGCCGGCGACGATCAGCTCGCCGATGGCCGGATCGCAGGGATCCACCTCCCAGGTGATACGGAACGGCAGCGCCCGGTCCTGCTCGGCGAACAGCGCGTCGATGCGGTCGAGAGTCTGCTGGTCGCGCCGCGGGTTATCGAAGGCACGGGTGATGGTGCGGGCCGGCGGGCCGGTCGCTGTGGACCAGGGGGGCGCCGACAGCGCCGGCAGGCGCGGCCAACGCCACGGCCGCGGCCGCCAGGCCGGCGGCGCGGCGGAGAGCGCCCTGCAAGAGGTTCATGGTAGTATCCTCGCGAGTCCGGGGTTCAGGTCGCTGTTCCGAACCCGCTGACTACGATCCCGCCGCGCCGTGGGTTGCCCAGTCCTTGGCCAACGGCGCATCGCCCAGAAAATTGGCAGCGGCGCCCAACACGACGCCATCTTCATCAGCCGCGAAGCCGCGCCGATGCCCTCGCCGTGTTAGCCCCGTCCGCCCTGGCCGCTCCACCTTCCGCCGACCCGGCCGCCGGTCGAACGCAGATACTCATAAATTTTTTCGCGCAGGCGCCGATCTCGTATTGACATGGCATACAAACCGCATACATTCACGCCGCCACCACGGAAGAACCCGGCCGGGGAACACCCGGGCGGCGGGGCTTTCGAGGACAATCGGCCGGCATCGGCGGGGGTGGCCCGCCGAACCGCTCTCGCGCGAGCAAGCCAGCCAGCGTCCTTGGCACTCGCGCCAGCGAGCCAATGGCAGAAGTTCCGTGGAGGTTCGATCCATGCAAATGGGTCCCCAGACCGTGCGTAAGGCCCCTCAACCTCATGCGCACAAGCTCCAGGAGGTCGCGTCGGATCAGTCCGACGAGCCTCCGGTTGGACACGCGGTGCCTCCTTCAGGGGCGACCCGCGCCATCTATCCCTCCGAGACTCCTATCCCCCCCTACTTCCTGGCCCGTCGACTCCCCCGCATGGGAGACTGCACGCGCGCGTTCCGTCGCGCGCACTACCCTGAAGCCACGGATGCCGAATGGCACGACTGGCGCTGGCAGTTGCGCCACCGCATCCGCAGCCTCGCGCAGCTCGAGACCATCCTCGAATTGGGCGAAGCGGAACGGCAGGCGTTGTCCCAGGGCGGCTCGTTGCTGCCGTTTGCGGTCACGCCTTATTACATGAGCCTGATCGACTCCGCCGATCCCCACCAGGCGCTGCGGCGCACGGTGATCCCGGATCGGTCGGAATTCCTGCGCACCCACGGCGAGGCCGACGACCCGCTCGGCGAGGACGGCCACAGTCCCGTCGAGGGGATCGTGCACCGCTACCCGGATCGGGTGTTGTTCCTGGTGCACGACTTCTGTTCGACCTTCTGCCGCTACTGCACGCGCTCGCGCGTCGTGGGCCAGGGCGAGTTGCGCCCGGACCGCGAACGCCTCGAGAGCGGGCTCCAATACCTGCGCGAGCACACCGAAGTGCGCGACGTGCTGCTTTCGGGCGGCGACCCGCTCACCCTGGCCGATGAGAAGCTGGACTGGCTGCTCGGCGAACTGCGCCGCATTCCGCACATCCAGTTCCTGCGCATCGGCACCAAGGTGCCCACGGTGCTGCCGCAACGCGTCACGCCGCAACTGGTGAAGATGCTGCGCAAGCATCATCCGCTGTTCTTGAGCATCCACTTCACCCACCCGGACGAGTGCACGCCGGAAACCGCGCTTGCCTGCCGCCGTCTGGCCGACGCCGGCATCCCGCTCGGTTCGCAGACCGTGCTGCTGAAGGGCGTCAACGACGACGTCGCCGTCATGCAGCGGCTCATGCACCGCCTGCTGATGATGCGCGTGCGTCCCTACTACCTCTACCAGTGCGACCCGATCTCCGGCTCGGCGCATTTCCGCACCACCGTGGCGCGCGGTCTGGAAATCATCCGCGGGCTGCGCGGCTGGACCACCGGCTACGCCGTGCCCACCTACGTGATCGACGCGCCGGGAGGCGGCGGCAAGATCCCCTTGCAGCCGGACTACCTGGCCGGTCGCGACGGCGACGACCTCTTGCTGCGCAGCTACACGGGCGAGGTGCACCGTTACCCCGACCCGCCGGTGCGGATGGAGGTCGTGCGATGAAGATCGGACTTTGCTACGACCTGCGCGACGCCTACCTGCAGATGGGTTACGGCGAGGAGGAGACGGCGGAGTTCGACCGCTTGTCGACTATCGAGGCCATCGAGGGAGCGTTGCAGCGTCTCGGCCATGCGACCGACCGCATCGGGCACGCCCGGCAACTCACCGCGCGCCTGACGGCCGGTGATCATTGGGACCTCGTCTTCAACATCGCGGAGGGCTTGCACGGCATCGGGCGCGAAGCGCAGGTGCCGTGCCTGCTCGATCTCTACGGCATCCCCTACACCTTCAGCGACCCGCTGGTGATGGCGCTCAGCCTGCACAAGGGCATGACCAAGCGCGTGCTGCGCGACGGCGGTCTGCCCACGCCGGGCTTCGCGCTGATCGAGACCCTGGACGACCTCGACCGCCTGGACCTGCCGTTCCCGCTCTTTGCGAAGCCGGTCGCCGAGGGCACCGGCAAGGGCATCGACGGGGGCTCGGTCCTCCGCACGCGCGACGAATTGCGCCGCCGCTGCGCCCTGCTGCTCGAACGCTATCGGCAGGCCGTGCTGGTCGAGCGCTACCTGCCGGGACGCGAGTTCACGGTCGGCATCGCGGGCACCGGGCCGCGGGCCGAGGTGCTCGGCACCATCGAGGTCGTCCTGCGCGACGACGCCGAGCCCGGCGGCTACGGGTACGTGAACAAGGAGCGCTGCGAGGAACTGGTCGAATACCGGCTCGCGCGGCGCGACGACCCCGCGGTCTTGGCCGCCGAGACCACGGCCCTGGCGGCCTGGCGACTGATGGGCTGCCGCGACGCCGGTCGCATCGACCTGCGCGCCGACGAGCACGGCGTGCCGCAGCTCATGGAACTGAACCCCCTGGCCGGCTTGCATCCGGAGCACTCCGACCTGCCGATGATCTGCACGGCGGTCGGCGTGTCCTACGACACGTTGATCAACCGCATCGTCACCTCGGCCTGCGAGCGTCTGGACGTGCTGCCGGACGTGCAGGAGGTGATCGGCCGTGAAGGTGTGGGTGCTGCACAACCGGGTCTCGCCGCAAGCGGGGCCTGACGAGCTGGATGTCCTGGCCCAGGCTGACGCGGTGGCCGCGGCGCTCGCCGACCGCGGCCACGCTCCTCTGCGGGTGGACACCGATCTCGACCTGCCCGCGCTCGCGGCGCGCCTCGCGGCCGACCGGCCCGAGGCGGTCTTCAACCTCGTCGAGAGCCTGGACGGCCACGGCCGCCTGATCCACGTGGTGCCGAGTCTGCTCGAGGCCTGGGGCGTGCCGATCGCCGGTTGTTCCGCCGAAGCCATCTTCCTGACCTCGCAGAAGCTCCTGGCCAAGGGCATCGTGCGACGGGCCGGCCTGCCCACCCCGGACTGGCTGCCCGAGGCCGGCGCCGATATCGGCCTGGCGCGCGGCGGGTGCCACTGGTCCGGCGGCCGCTGGATCGTCAAATCGGTATGGGAGGACGCCTCGCTCGGCCTCGACGACGCGGCCGTGGTCGATGGGATCGACGCCGCGCGCGCGATCCTCGCGGCGCGCGCCAGCGGGCCCGGGGCGCCGTGGTTCGCCGAGGCTTATATCGAGGGGCGCGAATTCAACCTAGCCTTGCTCGAGGGGCCCGGCGGCGTCCGCGTGTTGCCGCCGGCCGAGATGCTGTTCGAGGACTTCCCGGCCGACAAACCGCGCATCGTGGGCTACGCCGCCAAGTGGCACGCCGACTCCTTCGAGTACCGCCACACCGTGCGCACCTTCGATCTGGCGCCGAGCGACGCGCCGCTGGCGGCGCGCCTGGTGCGGCTCGCCCGGGACTGCTGGGACCTGTTCGGCCTGCATGGCTGGGCCCGCGTCGACTTCCGGGTTGACGAGAACGACCGGCCGTGGATCCTCGAGGTCAACGCCAACCCGTGCCTGGCTCCCGACGCCGGGTACGCCGCCGCCCTCGCGCGGGCCGAGATCCCGTTCGCCACCGCGATCGCCGGCATCCTCGGCGCCGCCGTGAGCGGCCGGCCGCGCCCCGCGGCGTAGATATCGTGTTGCATCGCGGTCCTGCGCGCGGCGACGCGCGCCGCGCGCCGGCCGGCACCGTCCGTTGAAAGGAGCGTTCAGCTCGTGAGGGAAGTACAACTGCGGGACGATGTGCGCCCGACCGATGTCGCGGCCGTGCGCGATCTGGTGCAAGGAACCGGCTTCTTCAACGCCGAGGAGGTGGCGATCGCCGCCGAGCTGGTGGCCGAACGCCTGCAGCGCGGCCCGGCGAGCGGCTACGAGTTTCTCTTCGCCGAGCAGCACGGCCGCGTCGTGGGCTACAGTTGCTACGGCTTGATCCCCTGCTCCTCGGTGAGCTGGGACCTCTACTGGATCGCCGTCGCCGCCGACCTGCAGGGCAGCGGACTCGGCCGCCGCCTGCTCGACGCCACCGAAGAACGCGTGCGCGCGGCCGGCGGCCTGGCCGTCTATGCCGAGACCAGCGGCCGCGAGCAATACGAGCCCACGCGCGGATTCTATCGGCGCCGCGGCTACCGCGAAGCCGCGGTGCTGCCGGACTTCTACGCCAAGGACGACGCCAAATACATCTTCCTCAAACGAGTGGACGGACCAGCATCGTGATCGATTTCGCCGGCCGACCCTGGCTGCATTTCGTCGGCGTCGCCGGCAGCGGCATGAGCGCGCTGGCGCAGTTCCATGTCGGCCGGGGCGGCCGCGCCACAGGCAGCGACCGCGCCTTCGATCAAGGGCGCGACCGCGAGATCCGCGCCGCCCTGGAGGCGGCCGGCGTCGAGATCGTACCTCAGGACGGCACCGCGCCGGCGCGCGGCTGCGCCGCGGTCGTCACCAGTACAGCCGTCGAGGCGCAGATCGCTGATCTGGTCCGCGCGCGCGAATTGAACATCCCGTGCCAGCACCGCTCCGAGCTACTGGCGGTCTACGTGGCCCGCCACCGGACCATCGCCGTCACCGGCACCAGCGGCAAATCGACGACCACGGCCATGGTGTGGACCATCCTCGAAGGCTGCGGCCGCGAGCCGCGGCTGCTCACCGGCGGACCGCTGGTGGCGCTGCAACAGCGCGGCCTGCTCGGCAACGCGTACGGCGGCGCCCCCGTCGGCGGCGCCGACAACGACGCTCAAAGCCGCGCCGACGCTGGTCCGGCCGGCGACCTGCTGGTGATCGAAGCCGACGAGAGCGACGGCTCGGTGGTGCGCTACCATCCCTGGGCCGGCGTGGTGCTGAACCTCGCGCGCGACCACAAGGAAATCGCCGAGGTCGCCGAGATGTTCACCGCGTTTCGCCTGAACTGCGGCGGTCCGCTGATCGTCGGCGACGCGCGCAACCTCGACTTCCTGCGGCCCGGCGCGGTGTCGTACGGGCTGAGCGAGCGAGCCGACGTGCGGGCCACCGACCTCGCGCTCGGTCCGCGCGACGTCGCCTTTACCGCCTGCGGGGTGCGTTTCGTCGTGCCCTGGCCGGGCCGCCACACCGTGCTCAACGCCCTGGCCGCCATCGCGGTCTGCCGCGAGGCGGGGATCGCGCCGGCCGCTATGGCGGCGCCGCTGTCCGCGTTTGCCGGCGTGGCCCGGCGCTTCGTCTCGCAGGGGTCGGCGGGCGGCGTCGAGGTGATCGACGATTTCGCCCATAACCCCGACAAGCTGGCCGCCGCCATCGCGACCGGCCGCGATCGTCTCGCCGACCCGTCGTGCCGCGTCCTGGCCGTCTTTCAGCCGCACGGGTACGGCCCCACCCGTTTTCTGCGCGCCGACCTGGTGGCCGCGCTCGCAGCCGCCCTGCGCCGCACGGACATTCTCTGGCTGCCGGAAATCTTCTACGCCGGCGGCACCGTCGCGCGCGACATCTCCAGCGGCGACCTCGCAGCCGACCTGGTGGCCCGCGATCGCGACGCGCGCTTCTGCGCCGACCGCGCCGACCTGCCGCGCCTGATCGCCGCCTGCGCTCGACCCGGCGATCTGGTGCTGGTCATGGGAGCGCGCGATCCGTCGCTGACGGGCCTGGCGCGGGACATTCTCGCGGCGCTGGGTTCAGGGGCGGCCGGCGGAAGTTGACGTCGGCTCGGCGGCGGCGTCGCTCGATCGCTCGGGCTGGCAGCGTCCCCGGCGATCCATGAACAGATTGCTGCCGGGGACCGCTTTGGCCATGTGTTTGACCTCGGCGCAGAGGCTGGCCACCTCGAGATAGCGGCTGAAGTCGTGAGTCCGCAAGCGGACGCCGCCCATGCTCAACGCCGCCAGCGGATACTGCACGACCGCACCCTGGCGGTCCTTGGTCTCGATGTAGCCGCGCTCGATATCCTCGTCCCGGTAGAACGCCGGCGCGCCGCTGTCGAACTGCCGGAGGACCTCGGTCGCCAGTTCCTCGGCCTGCTCGGCCTTGACCATCATCACGAAGTCGTCGCCGCCGATATGCCCGAGGAACGCGTTGCCTCCGCAAACGGTGCGGATCGCCGTCTGCATGGTCTCGGCGGTGAACAGGAGCAGGTCGTCGCCGTTGCTGAAGCCGTAGTAGTCGTTATAGGCCTTGAAATTGTCGAGGTCGGCGTACAGCACGGTCATGTCGAGCTTCTGGTCGATCGCGTCCTGGATCGTGGTCACGATCGTGTTGTTGCCCGGCAGATGGGTAAGCGGGTTGGCGTCGATGGCGATGTCTTCGAGGCGCGCCACCTCCTTCAGCAGCTCGAACAGACGGATGTGCGCGCGCACCCGCGCCAGGAATTCGCTGAGGTGGCAGGGCTTGCTGATGTAGTCGACCCCGCCGGCGGCGTAGCCGCGGTCGATGTCCTCGCTGGTGGGTTTCTCGGTGATGAAGATCACCGGCACGTTGAGCAGCCGGGCGTCGTCCTTGAGGCGTTCGCAGAGCGTGAAGCCGTCCATCTCCCTCATCTTGGCGGCGATCAGAAAGAGATCGGGCACGTCAGCCTCGACCCGCAGGAGCGCTTCCTCGCCGTTGCCGGCCGTCACGATGTCGTAGCCCTGCGACTTGAGGGTCGCCGCGTGGATCTTCAGATCCTGACCCTGGTCGTCGACGATGAAGATCTTGGGCTTTCTCGGTTCCACGACGGCCGTCCTTGGTCCTGCGCGGACCGCGACCGTCGTAGAGACACGACGGCCCGGTTCCAGCCTGACAAGTTGGTTTTCGGCAGGAACCGGGCCCGGGTTGAGCGGGAAAGAGCGACGGAGTCAGGCCGTCTTGCGATCCTGACGCGCCTGCCAGATCAGCCAGCCGCCCACCGCGACCAGGAGCAACGGCCACCACTCCTCGAGCCATGCGAGGCTCACGTCGAAGCGCGTGTGCAGCAACATGATCACGCCCAGGATGACCAGCACGGAACCGCCGAACATCGAGCCGCTGCCGGGCAGGGCGAAATCTTCCGGCAGGGGCTCCTGGCCGAAGCCGTCCAGGGCGCGGTTGACGGCCTGGGCGCGCCGCGCGGCGTCGATGATCCCGTAGAGCCAGCAAAAGCCGAGCGTGATGCCCAGGAACGGCTCCAGCGGGCTGACCTCGCCCGCGGCCAGGATCGTGATGACGCCGGCGAACAGGATGGCGAGCGTGATGCCCTGGCGGTAGTAACCCACGTAGAGCTGCCCGACGCCCGGGAAGAACCCGGACAGGAACCCGGCCAGGAAGGGCACCTTGTACGGTAGATCGCGTCGCCGGGGCGCGGGTTCGGGGCGCGGCGACTGCGGCAGGAGGTTCTGGTTGTCGGTTTGCATGGCTTGACTCCTTGCGGTCATTGGTCGTGACGGTTCAGCTTCGAGTTCGTCGCGGTGCTGCCACCGGCTTCGTCTGGGTTCAGGGTCGATCGTCGTCGGAGCGCCCGTCGGCGCCGCCGGTCGTCGGCGCTTCGTTTCGGTCGGCGGTGCTAGGTTCGTCCGCTCGCAGCACCGCGCTCGCCAGGGTCAGGTAGCGGCGGACCTCGCCCGTCAGCGACCGCACGCGCGCGACGGCCGGGGCCAGGCGCTCGCGGCCTTCGGACTGCACGACGACCGCGAGTCCGTGAATTCTCGCGACCAGTTCGGGCACGATGTCGACGCCGGCGCGCACCGCCTGGCCGACTTGCGCCGGCGCACCGGCCGGCGCGCCCGCGGGCGCCAAGGGGCTGAAGAGCAGCAGCGTCGCGACCGCCGCCGCGGCCCAGGCCGCTTCCAGGGCG
>JAQULN010000066.1 GCA_028718575.1 Candidatus Krumholzibacteriia bacterium
TGACCGAGGTCCAGCTGTTTTTAAGCCGCGACGGGGGCCTGAGCTTTCCGGTGCGGCTCGCCCAGGGCCTGAGCAACACCGGGACGTGGTCGGGGTCGCTCGGCTCGGTGCCGGGCGAAGCTTTGGTCCTGCAGGTGCGGGCCCGCGATGCCGCGGGGAACTGGGGCGAAGCCGCCGGCGGGATGTTTGCGCTGCGCGACCGCTTCGCGCCGGGCATCCTGTTCTGGACCGACATCGCTGCCGATTCGCATTGGCAGGCCGGGCAGCAGGCGACGATCTCGTGGCATGCCGCCGACAATGTCGCCGTGACCGGTGTCGACCTGCAGTTGAGCTGCGATGACGGTTCGACCTGGCAGGTCACGTCCATCGTAAACCAACCGGCGATCGCGAGCGCGCTGTGGACCGTTCCCGATCTCGTCTGTACGACGGCCCGGCTCCGCGCCGTCGCGCGCGACGCGGCCGGCAACGTGGGCTGGGAACAGAGCCCGCGCTTCGCCATCAGCAACGGCGCAACGGCTGTCCCCGACCTGCCGGTCGTGCAACTGGGCCCTTGCGTGCCCAATCCCTTCAACCCGCAAGCGGAAATCTTCTATCAGCTCGCGTCCGCCGGCCACGTCCGTCTCACCCTACACGACGCGGCCGGCCGGCGAATCTGCACGCTGCAGGACGGATACCTTCCGGCCGGCAGACACTCGGTCATCTGGCGCGGCCGGGACGGCCAGGGCCGAGCCGTGGCCAGCGGCGTGTACTGGGTGCGGGCCAGCGGCGCCGGTACGACAGCGCTGCTGAAGGTTTCGCTCGTTCGCTAGCCCGGATTATTCATGAAGGTCCGCGGCGAGAACGTGGAAAATGCTTGCCAGGACGCGGGCTCGCAAGGATCGGCGAGGGTCCTTCGCGAAGGCTCCGGACGCGGCGGTCAGCGCAAAAGCGTGACTTTGCGCGCCGTGCGATCCCGGCTCGTGCGCAGTTCCAGCCAGTAGACTCCCGCGGGGACCTGCCGCCCGTCGCCCGAGCAACCGTTCCAGGACCAGATCAACGGTTCGCCTCCCTCGTCGCGACTGCCCGTCGCTGGTTGCACCCCCAGCGCGCGGCGCAGCACGAGACGGCCCCGCGCATCATAGACGGCGGCGGTCACGCGATCGGCACCGGCCAGCCAGTACGCTAGGTGAACGGCGTCCTCGGCAGGGTTCGGCTGCGGGGACGCTGCCAGCAGCGCAGGCGCCGGCGCGACCGCCGTGCGATGCAGCAGCCAGCCGTCGGGGTCCACGCGCAGGCTGTCGATCGGCGCGGCCGTGGCGACCTCGCAGGCGGCCAGGCGTTCCTGCATTGGCAGGCGCAGATCGACGGTCTGCGCGCCGGCGAAGATGCGCACCGGCACTGTCAGCGGGAAGAATGGTCCGCTCTGCGACTGCACGATTTCCACGAGATGACGGCCCTGACCTAACCGCCGCTGCCGGATATCCAGGGCCGGCACCGCGTCGGAATCAAGCCAGGGAGCGAGAAACGGCGCGAGGTCCCGGCCCGCGTGGCGCGAAAACACAGCGGTCATGGCGGCGCGATCGGTCAACGCGCGTACCAGCTCCGGCGCCGTGGCGTAATCGCGCAGGGCGGCGAAAAACACCGCGTCGCCTAGCTCGTGCCGCAGCATATGCAGAACCCACGCGCCCTTGTCGTAGACCAGCAGATTCGGCAGGACTGGATCGGGGTCGCCCAGCAGACCGTCGCCGACGAACAAGGTCGGGCGGCGCAGCAGCGCCAGGTAGTCGAAATAGGACTGGCGGTCTTCGGTGTGTTCGAGCCAGAGCGCTTCGCAGTAGCGGGCGAAACCTTCGTTGAGCCAGATGTCGCGCCACGTCGACGGCGTCAGGCTGTTGCCGAACCAGTGATGGGCCAGCTCATGGATGACCACGAGGCGGGCGCTGCGCTCAGGCAGCAGCAACGTTGCCTGACCCATGAGCGTGATGGTCTGGTTCTCGATCGCGCCGCCCCAGACGAACTCGGCCTGGGCGTATTTTTCGCCGGTGAATGGATACGGACCGAGGCGGTCCTGCAGCCACGCCAACATGGCGCAGGTGGGGGCAAAGACAGAGGCGGCGATTTCGCGGTGCTCAGAGAAGACATGGAACTCGAGCGCCTCATCGCCGCACGACTCGTACCAGGATTCATAATTGCTCACGGCCAGGCCGATCAGGTACGGAGCCACCGGATAGTCGGTGGCCCAGTCCCACCGGCGCCGTTCCGCCGGCAGGTCGGCAGTGCCGAGTAGGCGGCCCGTTGCGACGACGGTCAAGGTGTCCGGCGCCGTTACGGTCATCTCGAGCCGGGCCTTGTCCGCCGGATGATCCTTGCCAGGAAACCAGGAATGGCTGGAGTACGGCTGGCTGACATTGCCGACACTGGGACCGTCGTCGGTGGGGTCGTCCGGCGTCATTTCGCCGTGCGTCCGCAACAGCAGTCCGGCATAGTAGGGACCGTGGCGCGGCGGCGTGCCGGCGTACTCGATCGCAACCACGTGCTCGGCGCCGGCGACGGCGGCGACCGGCAAAACAACGCTCAGGCTGTCACCGGCGTGGGTCCAGGCCGCCGCGAGGCCGTCGCAGGTCACGGCGCTGATCTCGAACTGGTTGACCAGGTCGAGACGCACGTGCGGGATCGCGGCGAGCAAGCGCAGATGAATGCGGCCGGTTGCCACGAGCCGCGGCGTCTGCGGCGGCAGCGCCGCGAGGTCCAGTTCGAGCCGATACGCGAGGACATCGTAGCCGCGTGAATCGGCGGCCGGGACGCGGCCCTGCCATGTCTGGGCGGCCTCGCTATCGACCGGCGGGACCATCCAGACGGCCAGGGCGGAGCCGGCCGGCACCGGTAGCGCGAGCAACAGGACGGTCGCCAGCCGCAACATCAGCCCATGATACTCGGCGCGCGCGCGCGGGACCAGGCGAAACCGCCCGCGACGCGGCGGCGATCGGGCCGGTCCAAGGAGCGACGCGCCGGCGAGAGCCGGCCGCCGGCTATTCCGCCTCGCCCATGGCGCCGACCAACGCCATCTCGCCGTCCGCCAGGATGCGGTCGGCGTCCAGCAGGAGCACGACGTTGTTCTGGAACTTGCCGATTCCCAGCAGGAACCGCTCGGCCTCGCCGCTGCCGAACGACGGCGGCGGCTCGACGTGTTCGGCCTTGATGTCCATGACCTCGGAGACCTGATCGACGATGACACCCATCGTCACGAGCGCCTCGTTCACAGTGACCTGGACCACCATGACGCAGGTCAATTCGGTGTCTTCTTTGACGGCCATGCCGAACTTCCGCCGCAGGTCGATCACGGGAATGACCTTGCCGCGCAGGTTGATGACGCCGCGCACGAATTCCGGGGTGCGCGGCACGGCGGTGATGTTCATCAGGCCGATGATCTCTTGGACCTTCAGGATCTCCAGACCGAAATTCTCTGCTCCAAGCTTGAATCCCATGTACTTGCCGGCGAGCTGTTTGCTCACTTCCGGGCCGTCCAGTACGGCTGCGTTGCTGTGGCAGGTCGTCATGCTCGTCACCTCGTCGATGGCAGAACTCGTGAGTGGACGGCGATATCATCGGCCGAGTGGGGTGGACCTTGAGATAATATGCGATATTATGTTATATAATTATTTATGCTGTGGTGGAGGTTCGACTAGCCATCCAGCCGTCCAGAACCGCAAGGTTCCATCATAGCTGCATTGTAGACCGGCCAGCCCGGGGGATCGAATCAGGTAGGCGCGGGTGCGCAGCAACGGCTGGACCGCTTGGGATCGCTCGAGTCGACGCGCCACGGCCAGGGCCTGCGGCGGTTCGCTGTCTTCGACGGGCCGGGCGGCAGTCGCGCCGGGCGGAACGGCACGGATGTCGGGCCCCGGCGAAAGACCAGCCGCCAGCAGCCAGTCCGCCAGCGACAGCATGCGGGCCAGGTCGTCACACGGCAACGGCCAGCGCTGCGGCCACGGCAGGATGAACGCGCCGGCCCGCGCGGCCTGGATATGGGCAGCCAGATCAGCCGCTGGCACCGCGACCGCTTCCGGCGCGACACCCGGTTGCGGCGGTACCGGAGGGGTCAGGGGGCCGAGTCCCGGCCGGTCAGGGCCCGGCCGCAGCGGACGCGCCGCCAGCGCGGCCAGGCGCTCGGCCAGGCGGCCGGCTTCGGGGTCGGACTGCGGCCATAGGATCAAATCGGTGTCGCGCGACGCGAGCACGCCGTGATCGCCCAAGGACGGCGGCGCCAGGACCTGGACCGGTGGCGGTAGAACTGGACAAGGTGCGAGCTGCGGTTCCAGACCGAAAAACGCGGCCGGTTCCGCCGCTTCGGTCACGACCTCTCGCGCCAGTTCCAACCGGTCCCAGCCGGTTGCCCAGCGGCGGCGATCCAGGGCGTCGGCGCCGGTCTCCTCGCTGGGAGTCACGAGGTAGTATGTGCGGTCCCAGGGGAGCGGTTCGACCCGATGTCGTCCCAGGCCGGTGTAGTACTCGACGACGGCCCGCTGCTTTGTCAGCACGGCATCGGCACCCAGGTCGAGATGTTCGCGCGGATCTCGCCGGTCACCCAGCAACAACGCGACCGGCGGCGCGGACGCTGCGGCGGGATGGCTGGCGACCGGGACGAGGATCCAATCGGCCTCGCCCGCCGGCGGCGCCGGTTGGAACGGACCGCTACCGGTGAGCCAACCGTCCGGGCCGAGGTCGCCGGTCACGGCCAACGCCGGGTGGGCGAGCAGCCAGGGGAGATCGCCGCCGGGGGCGGCCAGGTGAACGGCCAATTCGCGGGGGCCGCGCACTTCGAGAGCAACGCCGCGCGGGTCGAACCGGATGAACGGAGACGGCTCGGCATGCAGGCGGCAGAGCGCCTCCGCGCGGCGCCAGGCTTCGATCACGTGGACAGCGCCCAACGGCGTGCCGTCCCAGA
The DNA here is from genome assembly GCA_028718575.1 of Candidatus Krumholzibacteriia bacterium. Classification (GTDB taxonomy): domain Bacteria; phylum Krumholzibacteriota; class Krumholzibacteriia; order LZORAL124-64-63; family LZORAL124-64-63; genus Glo-17. The sequence continues at coordinate 4,925 of JAQULN010000066.1, forward strand.
AGCGAGCATCGTCGCGGAGTCGGAAGACCCAGGTGCGCGCGCCGTCGTACGCCCGCCAATCCTTGGCCAGCGCCGGTTCCAGGTCGCCGTCGCAGGTGATGCGCACGAGCGGCTCATAGCAGTTGCCGAACACGTGGCGTTCCGCTTCGGTCAACGGCAACGGCGCGTGTTCCGGCGCCACGGTTCCCGGCAACGCCAGGGTGAACGACGCGTGCACTCGCGCCCGTTCTTTCCCCGGACACGGTTCGACGGCCAGCGCCGGCAACTGCTGCAAGGCCGGCGACGGCAGCGGCGGCAGCGAGGCTTCGTGCAGATCGCGGCGGCCCGCGCAACCGAACAACGCACTCGCCAGCATGGCGCCGAGCAGCCAGGATCGTTTGCCGTGATGCGGCCGTAGTTTACGCAAAGTCCGAACTCCCCGACGTTCCGCCAGCGACTACCGGCGCTCAACGGCTGTACCCCCATGTCAGCCAAGATAGGCATCGAGTCCATTGCTGTCAGCTCAACGCGACACGCCGCCCGCGATCCGGCCGCCTCCGTCGGCGTCGCGACCGACCGCCGACGCCCCCAGGCGGGTGTTGGCCGCGAAAACCGCCGCGGGTCCGGAGCGTGCTCGGCGGGCGAACCGGCACGCGGTAGGGCGGTCTCCGCGGCGCCGTTTCACCTTTCGATAAGGAGGGCACGCATGCGTCGTGGATTCTGGCGAATCGGTCTGGGCGTCACCATGTTGGGCGTGATCGGCGGCCTCGCCTTGGGCGTGTCGACGGCGCGGTCGGAGCTGGTGATCAACGAGTTTCTGGCCAACCCCGGCCGCGATTGGGACGGCGATGGGGTCCTCGACTCGCGGGACGACGAGTGGGTCGAGGTCTACAATCCCGGTCCGGACACCGTGAACCTCACCGTTTATTGGCTCCGCGACGGACTGAACGAAGACCCGAACCTCAATCTGTTCGGCGAGCTGGGTCCGCAGCAGATCGCCGTGTTCTACGGCAGCCACGCCGCGGCGTGGCAACAGGAGCACGGCGGCGGTGCGGCGGGGCTGTCGCTGAACAACGGCGGCGACACGGTGGTGTTGATGAAGACCGATCCTGCTGATCCGCTCGCCCTGCTGATGGTCGACTCGTTTCAGTATACCGCGCACGTGGGCGCCCTTGATCGCGCCTGCGGCCGCTTGCCCGACGGCGACGACTGGACGCTGTTCGACGGCCTGAACCCCTATGCCGGCGAGCTCTTCCCGCAGGGCAACGGCTGCGAACCGACCCCCGGCGAGAACAACGTCTGCGGCGGCAACACCCCGCTCGAGGCCCACCGCTGGAGCGAGGTCAAAACTCACTGGCAATGATCGAGGTGCGCGCGGCGAAGCGCGGCCGCTCCCGTGCGGCGCCTCGTCCGCGGCAAAGCGGTGCGGATGCCGTGGAATCGGCGTATTCTGGGACAGGTCCGGCAACCGCCGCGGCGATCGCCGGACCTGCCGTTACATTGGATCGCGAACCGGACCGCAAGTCGAGAGCGAGGTGGAGATCGTGAGCCAGGCAGCGCAGACGAACGTGGTGATCTGCGGGGCCGTCCGCACCCCCGTCGGCCGCTTCCAGGGCGGATTGAGCGGGCTGCGGGCGCCCGAACTCGGCGCCGAGGCCGTCAAGGCGTTGCTCGCGCGCACCGGTCTGGACTCCGCCGCGCTCGACGAAGTGATCCTCGGCAACGTGGTGCAGGCCGGGCAGCATCAGAATCCAGCCCGCCAGGCTGCCATTTTCGGCGGCGTCCCGCCCACGGTCAGTGCCGTGACCGTCAACAAGGTCTGCGGCTCGGGATTGAAAGCCGTCGCCCTGGCGGCGCAGGCGATCCGTGCCGGCGACGCCCGTTGTGTGCTGGCCGGCGGCTTCGAGAGCATGAGCAATGTCCCGTACGCTCTGCCAAAAGCGCGCGGCGGCTACCGGCTGGGTCACGGCGAACTGGTCGACCTGCTGGTCCACGACGGACTGTGGGATGTCTACAACAACTACCACATGGGCATGACGGCCGAATGGGTGGCTGAGACCTATCGCATCGCCCGCGCCGTTCAGGACGCCTTTGCCGCCGAGAGCCACCGCCGGGCGGTCGCGGCCTGGCAGAGCGGCGCCTTCGCGCGGGAGGTGGCGCCAGTCGAGATTCCGCAACGCCACGGCGCGCCGTTGCTCTGCGATCGCGACGAAGGGCCGCGCGCCGACACGACCGCGGCATCGCTGGCGGTGTTGCGGCCGGCCTTCAAACGGGACGGCGGCACCGTGACCGCCGGCAACGCCTCGACGATCAACGACGGCGCCGCGGCATTGCTGATCTGCGCCGCCGACTTCGCCGCGGCGCACGGTTTGCCGGCTCGCGCGGTCGTGACGGCCTACAACACGGGCGCCGTGGCGCCGCACGAGGTGATGATGGCCCCGGTGACCGCCGTCGGGCGGTTGTGCGGGAGCATCGGCCGCAGTCCCGGCGACTTCGATCTGGTCGAGATCAACGAGGCGTTCGCCGTGCAGACCCTGGCCGTGGCTCGCGAGTTGAACCTGGACCTCGCCAAGACCAACGTGCGCGGCGGCGGCATCAGCCTGGGCCATCCCATCGGTTGCAGCGGTGCCCGCATTCTCGTGACGCTTCTGCATGCGCTCGAGGACACAGGCGGCGAACTCGGTCTGGCCACGGTCTGCCTCGGCGGCGGCGATGCCGTGGCCCTGAGTATCCGGCGCCTCTAACCCGGGCTAACGACGGGCTAACGACGGGAAGGAACGCGATGAAGGTAGCGGTGATTGGCGGCGGGACGATGGGCAACGGCATTGCCCATGTCTTTGCCCTCTACGAGCATCAGGTAGCGCTGATCGACACGTCAGAGGCCGTTCTGCAACGGGCGCGCGCCACGATCGAGCAGAACCTCGAACGCCAGGTCAAGAAACAACAGTGCAGCGCGGCGCAGGCGGCAACCGCGCTGAGTCGGCTCGCGCCGAGCACCCATCTCGAGGCGGCGGCCGACAGTGCGCTGGTTGTCGAGGCAGCCTACGAAGACTATGCCGTCAAGCGCGACATCTTCGTTCAGCTGGACGCGGCTTGCGCGCCGGACACCGTCCTGGCCAGCAACACCAGCAGCATCAGCCTGACCCGGCTCGGCGGTGCGACACGCCGGCCCGACCGCGTCATCGGCATGCATTTCATGAACCCGGTGCCGGTGATGAAGCTGGTCGAAGTGATCTGCGGCCACGCGACGAGCCCACAAACCCTTGCCTTCGTGATCGAGACCGCCAAGGAGCTCGACAAGGTGCCGGTCACGGTGCAGGACTACCCGGGCTTTATCAGCAACCGGGTGCTCATGCCGATGATCAACGAGGCCATCCAGTGTCTGCTGGAGGGTGTGGCCGACCGCGACGCGATCGACACGGTCATGAAGCTGGGCATGGCCCACCCGATGGGACCCCTGGCCCTGGCCGATTTCATCGGACTCGATGTCTGCCTGAGCATCATGGACGTGCTCTACGAAGGCTTCGGTGACAGCAAGTACCGGCCCAGCCCGCTGCTGCGCCGCATGGTCGCCGCCGGCGAACTCGGCCGCAAGACCGGCCGCGGGTTCTATACGTACGGTTAGCCCAGAGCCCCGCTGGATCATCCGGGCTGGTTCACGACCTGGTTCATCAGCAGTCGCGTCCAAGGAGTAGCCGGTGGAATTCACCTTCAATGAGAATCAACGCATGTTGCGCGACATGACGCGGGATTTCGCTGCCCGCGAGATCGCGCCGCTCGCGCATACGATGGACGCGACCGGCGAAATCCCGGACGCGCTGATCGCCAAGCTGCGCGATGCAGGCTTCTTCGGGCTCAGCTACCCGCCGCAGTACGGAGGTCTGGGGCTCGATACCATCGCCTACGGCCTGGTCGTCGAGGAACTCGCGCGACAGTCGGCCGGCGTCTGCATCATGGTCACCGTCCACAACAGCGTCGGTTACTACCCGCTCGCGGGTTTCGGCAGCGCCGAGCTGCAGGCTGCCATCTTGCCGCGGCTGGCGGCCGGCGAGATTGCCAGCTTCTGCGTCTCCGAGCCGCATGCAGGCAGCGATGCCGCCGCCTTGGCCGCGACCGCCCGTCGCGACCAAGACGCCTACGTGCTGGACGGCGCCAAGGCCTGGGTGACCAACGGCTCGCGGGCCCGCTTCTTCGTCGTGCTGGCGCGGACTCCCGGAACGACCGGTCACCGCGATATCCACGCCTTCCTGGTCGAGCGCGATACGCCCGGTCTGGCGGTTGCCAAGAAAGAAGACAAGCTCGGCCTGCGCGCCAGCGACACGGTGGTCGTCTCGCTGGACGGCGTCCGCGTGCCGGCTGGCCAGCGTCTGGGCGAGGAGGGCGAGGGTTTCAAGATCGCCATGAGCGCGCTGGACGGCGGCCGCATCGGGGTCGCCTTCCAGGCGCTTGGCATCGGCCGGGCTTGTCTCGAGGAAGCCTTGCGCTACGCACGGACGCGGCAGGCGTTCGGCAAGCCGTTGGCGGCTCAGCCGGTGATCCAGCAAATGCTGGCGGACATGGCGACGGAACTGGATGCGGCCCGCTTGCTCGCGTTGCGGGCAGCCTGGCGGAAGGACCAGGGCGAGCCGTTCACCAAGGAGGCGGCGATGGCCAAGCTCTTTGCGAGCGAAGCCGCGGGCCGTGTCGCCGACCTCGCGTTGCAGATCCACGGCGGCTACGGCTACGTCAAGGAATACCCGGTCGAGCGCTACTATCGCGATGTCCGTGTCACGCGGATCTACGAAGGCACCAGCGAGATCCAGCGACTCGTGATCGCCAGGGCGATCCTGCAGGAATAATCCGCACCGGCCCGGCCGCACCGATTTGCCTCGACCCGTTTCTACTTGCCCCGACCCAACCTGCCGCCGCGGCGGCACGGACCGCGGCGAGCCGCGGCCAACGGTCAATCCACGTAGCCCAGCGAACGCAACTGCCGGCGGATCGCCTCGTCGACCGCGGGGGCG
>JAQULN010000067.1 GCA_028718575.1 Candidatus Krumholzibacteriia bacterium
CTTCATCGACCAGAACCCGCGGGGCATGCGCGAGCCGATCTACGTCAAGGACGAGGATTATCGCTTCAGCTTCCTCTACGGCAACTACATCACGCTGACCAGTCTCGGTCGCAGAGGCGTGCAGCGAATCATCGAACAGCGGCTATCGCCGCTCTACGTGTCGGTCCACTGCACCGATACCGACGTGCGCACCCGCATGCTGGGCATCAAGAAGGCGTATGACGTCTGCGCCGTACTGCGGGAGCTGGCCGACCACGGCATCGAACTGCACACGCAGATCGTGCTCTGCCCGGGCTGGAACGACGGGCCCTACCTCGAGCGCAGTTTCCACGATCTCTTCGCTCTGCGCCGCACCGCCGAGCGCGGCGGCGGCGTGGCGTCGCTCGCGGTGGTGCCGGTCGGCTTGACCGCCCATCGCGACGGTCTGACCAGCCTCGCGCCGGTGACATCGGCGATCGCCGCCGCGGTGATCGACCAGGTCGCGCCCTGGCAGAACGAGGCGGCAGCCGGGTGGGAAGGGCCGTTCCTGCATCTGAGCGACGAGTTCTACCTGCTGGCGGAGCGCCCGTTTCCGCCAGCGGCGCACTACGCGGGGTTCCCGCAGGAGGACAACGGCGTTGGGCTGACCCGGCGGCTGCAGCAGACATGGTGCGAGGCGCTGGCCGCGGCGCGCGAGGACGGCCTGGCGCCGGCGCGGCCGCTAACGATCCTGACCGGCGAGATCGCCGCGCTTGCGCTCGCGCGCGATCTCATCCCGCCGCTGCGCGAGGGGGGCGTGCCAGGCGTGGAGGTGGTCCCCGTGCGCAACGAATTCTACGGCCATACCGTGACCGTAGCCGGCCTGCTCGCCGGCAGCGACCTGCGGCGCGCGCTGCTCGCGTTGCCATCCGCGCCGGTACGCACAGTCTGCCTTTCGCCCCGCGTCTTCAACAGCGATGACGTGACGCTCGACGGTATGACGCTGGCCGACATCGCCCGCGGGCAGCCGCACGAGGTGCTGGTGCCGGAAGAAGAGGGCTTCGTCGACTGGTGGCTGGATCTCAGCGCCTGATCGCCGGTTCAGCGCGCGAAGCCGTTCGCCGCGACGGCCGCCGAAACGAAGGCGCCGTTGACTTCCCAGCGGCGGTCAGATAGCTTATCAGCGTCGCAAGGCTCCGGAATTTAGACAGTTGCGACGATAGGCGCCGGCAGGCCGCCTCCCTCGTTCCCCGCGGCGAGACCGCAGACATCATGACCCAACGCACGGTCGCCATCATCGGCCGCCCCAATGTGGGCAAGAGCACGCTGTTCAATCGCGTCATCGGCCAGCGGCGTGCCGTCGTGCACGAGATGCCCGGCGTGACGCGCGACCGCCTGGTCGAGAGCACGGACTGGGCAGGGCACGGTTTCTATGTCATCGACACCGGCGGCATCATACCGTACGGGGAGGCGGTCACAGAATTCGATGAGCAGGTGACACAGATCGCGCGCGAGGCCATCGCCCAGGCCGACGTGGTTTTGTTCCTGGTCGACGGACAGACCGGTCCGCTCGACTGGGACGCGGCGATCGCGGAGGATCTGCGAAAGGCCGGCAAGCCGGTTGTCCTGGCGGTCAACAAGACCGAGAAGGAGGCCAACCGGATCGGGGCCGCCGAGTTCTATCGGCTGGGCCTGGGCGAGCCCCTGCCGATCAGCGCGCTGCACGGGCAAGGGGTCGGCGATCTGATGGATCGCGTCGTGGCGGGGTTTCCGACACAGAGCGCCGTCGAGGCGTCCTGCGATTGCCGTGTCGCCATTCTGGGCCGCCCCAACGTCGGCAAATCGAGCCTGTTGAACCAGCTTACCGGCCGCAGCGACGCGTTGGTCTCGGAGATCCCCGGCACCACGCGCGACTCGATCCATACGGACCTCGCCTGGCACGGCCACACCCTGCGCTTGATCGACACCGCCGGGTTGAGGCGTAAATCACGCGTCGAAGGGGCGGTCGAGTATTTCAGCAACTTGCGCTCTTTCCGGGCGCTCGAGCAGTGCGACGTGGCGGTCCTGATGATCGACGCGGCCGACGGCGCGGTCATGCAGGACAGCAAGATCGCCGGCCTGATTCACGACAGCGGCAAGGGCGTGGTCGTCGCGTTCAACAAGTGGGACCTGGTCGAGGACAAGGGGCCGAACACCCACCTGAAGGTGTGGGAGGCATTCGGTCGCGAGATTCCGTTCTTGTCATACGCTCCCTGGTTCACGCTCAGCGCCCTGACCCGCCAGCGTCTGGGCCGTTTGCTGGAAACCGTCTGGGAAGTGCACACTCAACGACAGCGGCGCATCCCGACCAGCGAACTCAATCATTTCCTGGAGCGCATGGTCGCGATCCAGCCGCCGCGGCCGCACGAGAATGGAATCGGCCGCATCTACTTCGGCACGCAGGTCGAGACGGCGCCGCCAAGCATTCTGCTCTCGGTCAACGAGCCGCGCTACTTCGCCCGCAATTATTTGCGATTCCTGAACAACCAGCTGCGGCAGGAGTTCGGATTCCTCGGCACCCGGATCTTCATCAAGCTCAAGAAACACTGAGAGGCCAACCATGTGGATCATCGCCAGCCTCATCCTCGCCTATCTGGTCGGTTCGATACCATTCAGTCTGGTCATCGGCCGCCGCGTCAAGGGGATCGACCTGCGGGAGCACGGCAGCGGCAATCTCGGCGCCACGAATGTCTACCGCACGCTCGGTCCGGGATGGGGGGGGATGTGTTTGCTCCTGGACGTCGCCAAAGGCGTGGCGGCTGTGCTGGCGATGACTGCCGTCGTCCACGCGTGGCCGGACGGCGAATCAATGCCGCTGCGTCTGACGGGCGACATGTACCGGATCCTGGCGGGGCTCGTGGCGGTTCTGGGGCACAGCTTCTCGCCGTTTGCAGGATTCCGCGGCGGCAAGGGGATTGCCACGTCGTTCGGTGTCTTCCTGGTGCTGGAGCCGTTCCCGGTCCTGTTCGCGTTCGCCGTTTTTCTCGCGGTGTTCTTCGCCACGCGCATTGTCTCGCTGGGCTCGCTATCCGCGGCGGCGGTATTTCCGTGGGCAGTGCTCTTGTTCGAGTACCGTTCGCCCAAGCCGTTCAGCAAGACCCTCATCGTATTTTCGTTTCTCATGGCCGCCCTGGTCGTCTGGCGGCACCGCGCTAATATTCAGCGCCTGCGCGATGGAACGGAGAAGACCTTGGCGGCGCCGCTCACCGCTAACGGCGATCAACCCATGCCTACCGACACGCCCGACGAGTCAAAGGGAGACCGGCCGTGAAAGCCACGATCCTCGGAACCGGAAGCTGGGGCAGCGCGTTCGCCCGCCACCTGGCCCACAAATGGGATGAAGTCGCGATGTGGGGCATCGAGGAAAGCCAGGTGGCCAGCATCAACGCCACTGGTACGAATCCTGGTTTCCTGGGCGATGTGCGCCTGCCGCCCAACGTCGGCGCCACGCTCGATCTGAAAGTCGCGCTCGCCGGCGCCGAGGCCGTGTTCGTTGTCGTGCCGAGCCAGGCGGCTCGCCCGGTGATGAAGCAGGTCGTTGCGACTGGCGCCATGCCGGTCAACATTCCCATCGTCAACCTGGCCAAAGGACTCGAGATCGGCACGCTGAAACGACTGAGCGAGGTCATGCGCGAGGAACTCGAACGCGGCCATGACCACCACCCGCTAGCGGTCCTCTTGGGACCGAGCCACGCCGAAGAAGTCGCCGCGGAAATGCCGACGGCCTTGGTGCTGGCCGGCGATCCCGGCTTCGACTGGGAGGAATGGCAGCGGCTGATCACCGGTCCCTATCTGCGTGTGTACACGAACGACGACATGCTGGGCGTCGAGATCACCTCCGGTTTCAAGAACGTGATCGCCGTTGCCGTGGGCCTGTGCGACGGCCTCGGCATGGGCGACAACACGCGGGGCGCCTTGCTGACCCGGGGCATGGCCGAACTGGCCCGCATCACCGTAGCGCTCGGAGGACGCCAGGAGACCTGCTACGGACTCGCGGGAATCGGCGACATGATCACGACGAGCATCAGCCGCCACAGCCGCAACCGGAATTTCGGCGAGGCGGTCGCCCGCGGACAGGCTGACCCCGCGGCGATCCTCCAAGGCAGCAAGCAGGTTGTCGAGGGGTTCTATATGACGCAAGCAGCCTTGAAGTTGAGCGCGAAGTATGGTATAGAACTGCCGATCGTCAAAGCGGTTCACGAAGTGCTGTTCGAAGACAAGAAGCCGCTGAAAGCGATTCGTGAACTGATGGAGCGGATGCCGCGCTCGGAGGCCGAGCCCGAGCGCTGACAACACCGAAAGCCGCGCCAGCCATGACCCAGCCCGATCTGTCAGGCAAACTGTACTTCACGATCAGCGAGGTCAGCGAGATCTGCGGAGTCAAACCTCACGTCTTGCGCTACTGGGAGAGCGAGTTCCCCACACTGCGGCCGCGCAAGAACCGCGGCGGCAGCCGGCGCTACCGGCGCGCGGACATCGACGAGGTCATGGTCATCAAGACCCTGCTCTTGGAGGAAGGCTACCGGATCGCCGGCGCGCGCAAACTACTGGCACAGAGGCGGCGCGCCAGCGAGGACACAAGCGCCGACACCCCGCAGCTTGCGATCCCGTTCGCCCAACTCGCGCCCGCCGCGCAAATCGCTCAGCTGCAAGCGGAACTCGCTGAAATCCTGGCGCTTCTACGCGAGCTGGGGCCGGCGCGAACTCGACAAGCGAGGGGCTGACCGCGCAGCCAGAAACGCCTTGTGCGCGGCCGCGCTTGTGGTTAACTTGACGATCCTTGGATGAAAACCCCCTGCCGGCGGGTCGCCGGCATCTGGTCGGGGCGTGGCGCAGCCCGGTAGCGCACTTGCATGGGGGGCAAGGGGTCGTGGGTTCAAATCCCGCCGCCCCGACCACATCGGTTCGGCTTACAGGCGACCCCCGGCGGCCGCCCTTTCTTTTCCCTGGCCCTCGACCAGGCCGCGGCGACAAGGGACGAATCGGTATGGCAGTGACCCACGTCCTGTTGACCAACGACGACGGCATCGAAGCGTTCGGCCTGCAGGTTCTCGAGGAATCCTTGCGCGGGCTCGCGGGATTTCGCACGACGATCGTGGCGCCGGCTACCCAGCAGAGTGCCACGGGCCGCTGCATGACGCTCAGTCGACCGCTGCGCATCCGTGCGTGGGGGTCAGACCGGTGGTCGGTCAACGGCACGCCCACCGACTCGGTCATGATCGCGCTCGGCAAGATCCTGCGCGACGATCCGCCCGACTTCGTCCTCAGCGGCATCAACCATGGACCGAACCTCGGCGAGGACGTTCACTATTCCGGAACCGTGGCGGCAGCCATGGAGGCCTGCGTGCAAGGTCTGCCGGCCGCTGCGATCAGTCTTGCCGACTGGCGGCCGAGTGATTTCGGCGCCGCGGCGGCCGTCGTGCGCCGTCTGTTGCCGTTGCTGCGCGAGCGGCCGCTGCCGGCCGGCTCCATGTGGAACATCAACGTGCCGAACGGTCCGGAGTCGATGCTCAAGGGAGTGCGGGTGACCCGCCAGGGATCGCGCATCTACCACGACGTGGTCAACGACATGATCGACCCGCGCGGCAAACCGATGGTCTGGCTTGCCGGCAAAGGGCCGTCGTGGACGGAGAACGGCGACAGCGACTACGCCGCCGTGCGCGACGGTTATGCCAGCTTGACCCCGTTGAAGGCCGACCTCACCGACCACGATGTTTGGCGGCGATTCACCGCCGCCCTTGGGCGGGACCTACCCGGCCAGCCCGTGTTCGACGCCGACGGCGACCGCTTCGTTCTGCACCGGGACGGCCCACTGGGCCTGAACTTCGAAGGTCCGACCCGAGGCGGCGACGCTATGGCACTCGACGGCGGACCCGGCGAGCCGCAACCGCCGCGATGAGCCGGGATTTCGCGGTCGCGCGCCGTCGCATGGTGCAGGAACAGCTGCAGGGGGCGGGAATCGCCGATCGCAACGTCTTGCAAGCCATGGCGGCGATCCCCCGCCATCGTTTCGTACCGCGCGTCTTCCAGCACCGGGCCTATGAACCCTGTGCGCTGCCAATCGGTTACGGCCAGACCATCAGCAAACCCTTCACCGTTGGACTCATGACGGCCTTGCTGGAACTGCAGGGGTCCGAGCGCGTCCTGGAAGTGGGGACAGGCAGCGGCTACCAGGCCGCTGTGCTGGGCCGTCTTAGCGCCGAGGTGGTCACGGTCGAGCGCATCGTACCGCTGGCGCTGCGCGCGGCGCGAGAACTGGCCGCCGGCGGCGCCGACAACGTGACCGTCGTTCCCGGTGACGGCAGCGGCGGTCTGGCCGACCGCGGTCCCTGGCAGGCGATCATCGTGACGGCCTGCGCACCGGGTCTGCCGGAAGCGATGGCCCGCCAGCTGCAGCCAGGCGGCTATCTGCTCGTGCCGATTTTGCACGACGGTGAACAGGTCCTGTACCGCTACCGTCGCTGTGGGGACGAGTTGGCCGTCGAACGCGGCACGGTCTGTCATTTCGTGCCGCTCTTGCCCGGTCTGGAGGCGCAGCAACATGCGTGAGGCCATTCAGATGTGGGCGGCGGGCCATTTGCCGCCGCCGCTGGCGGTCGCGGTCTGCTCGATGCTCCCGATCATCGAGCTGCGCGGCGGCATTCCTTTGGGGCACTACCTCCTGGGCGAGGAGCGTTGGTTGGCCGTCTATATCTGGGCGGTGCTGGGCAATCTGCTGCCGGTGTATCCGTTGTTGGCGCTGCTCGGGCCCGTCGAACGCGGCCTGCGCCGTTGGCGGTTGTTCGACCGGCTGTTCGCGTGGCTATTTCTACGCACCCAGCGGCGTTCCAGCTGGATCCAGCGTTACGGGCCGTTTGGGTTGGCCTTGTTCGTGGCCGTGCCGGCGCCGATGACGGGCGCCTGGACGGGGGCGATTGCCGCTTACCTGCTCGGTCTGCCGCGGCTCCGCGCGCTCGCGTGCATTGTCGCGGGCGTGCTGATCGCGGGGGCGCTCGTGACCCTTGCTTCCCTAGGCGTGTTCGCGCTCGTCGGATAACCGCGAAATCGCACCCGGAGTCCGGTATCGTCATTGACGGCAGCCCCGGCGCTGATTATTTTTGTTGGTCTTCTGGTCGGGGCGTAGCGCAGCCCGGTTAGCGCGCCTGCTTCGGGAGCAGGAGGTCCCGAGTTCAAATCTCGGCGCCCCGACCACCAGCCAGAGCCCCCGGGGTTTTCCGATGCCGCCGGCTCAGCGCCATGGTCCCGTTTCGCGTACGCTCGTCCTGCTGCTTGGCCTGCTGCTCGGCCCCGTTGCGACTGCCAGGCCGGCGAACGCCGACCACGACCCCGCCTGGTACGTGGTCCGCGCAGGCGACAATCTCACCCGTATCGCCAATCGTCTCGGCACGTGGGTCACCGATCTCCGCACGGACAACGATCTGCGCACCGACGTGATCAGGCCGGGGCAGCGTCTGGAGGTGAGCCGCCCCTTCGCGCGAACAGCGGCGGACGCGATTCTCTGGCAGCGCGTGACGCGCCAGCCCCGGTCGATCACCGCTCGTTTCGGTCCCTACGAAGAAAATCGGATCATCATGCCGCGCACCGGCGTGGAGCTGGACCTGCCGCAGGGTAGCGATGTGCTGGTGCCGGCTGACGGGGTGGTCCGCTACCTCGCGGTCATGGAAGAACTAGGCGGCGTGGCGATTCTCGAACACGGCGACGGCCGCCATTCGGTGTTGAGTCCGTTCGACCTCGCGAGCGTGCCCTGGCGGCTGGGACAGGCCGTGCTTCGCGGCGATCTCCTGGGCCGGACAGCGGCGCCGCCGATCGCGGGGAAGCGGCCGTATCTTCATGTCGAGTTGCGCATCGACGGCAAGGCGGTCGATCCGAAACTGTTGCTGTAGGAGCCGTGCGGGCGCAGAATCACCGCGGGGGCGCGTCAAGGACTCCGGCGAATCCGAAAGGACGGCAGCATGGATCTCAAGCAAGTGATCGTCGACATTCCCGATTTTCCCCAACCCGGAATCCTGTTTCGCGATATCACGCCGATCACGGAGGATCCGCATGCGTTCGCCTTCACGCTCGATGAGCTGGCGAGCCGGATCGCCGCGATTCCTGTCGACCGGGTAGCGGCCATCGAGAGTCGCGGTTTCGTCTTCGGCGGTCCTCTGGCGCTGCGCCTTGATCGCGGCCTGGTTCTCGTGCGCAAGGCGGGCAAGCTCCCGCGCGCCACGCGTGCCGAACGGTACGACCTCGAGTACGGCACAGCGACGCTCGAGATCCACCGAGACAGCATCGCGGCGGGCCAGCGCGTGCTCGTGATCGATGATTTGCTCGCGACGGGGGGGACCGCGGCGGCGGTCGGCCGGCTCGTTCGGCAGTGCGGCGCCGCGGTCTCGGCGTATCTTTTCGTCGTGGAGCTGGACGGTTTGGCGGGTCGCCGACAACTTCAAGATGCGCCGGTTTTTTCACTTGTGCACTACGCTTAGGTGCGATTACGTTGCCGTGCTATCCGATCGCCGGTGCCCCCGTAGCTCAGCTGGATAGAGCACCAGATTCCTAATCTGGGGGCCATGGGTTCGAATCCCGTCGGGGGTACCATTTTAACCCGGACTGTTCATGAAAGACCGCCGCGAGAAAGTGGAAAACGCGAGTATTTGACCTTTCGCAGCCGGTCCTTCATGAATAGTCCAGGTTAAGGTATTTGAGCGATCGCGGGGTAACGAACTGACGAACGCAGCGTCAGCAATCCATGCGATTCCAGCGCCGCGACGTAGTGGCAGATCCTCACCTCGACGTGTTCGACATCGGCGGGAAATGCGGCGCGGAAACCGCGCGCGAGCTCGCCGACCGTCCGTTCGCCGTCGACCTGGGTCCAGAGCCAGCTTCCGCGCGGGTCCAGCGGTACGCGGATGAAACGCCGGTGCTGCCGCAAGCGCGGCTGCAAGATACGGCCCAAGATCGGATCGCGAAAACGCGGCAACAGCAACAACAACCGGGCCGGATCGCTTCCTGGCTCGCTTTCGACCTTGCGCGCCGGCACCAGGTCCAGATAGTCCGTGTTCTGGAACCGTCGACGTCGCCATGGCCACTGCATCGGCGCTCCCTCTCTACTCGATCGTCAAGAAACCGTGGTGCTGCAAACTGACCAGAAAACGCCAAATACGAGCGTCGATCTGGTCGAGATCCTGCGGATACTTTTGTCTATAGGCTTCGACCACGTCGGCGACCGCTCGCTGGTCGTCGATGAGCTGCCAGATGCGGCTGCCGCGCACGTCGAGCGGATAACGGATCCACCAGCGCTGGCTGGGCACACTCGGAACCACGAAGCGCCGCACGAACGGATCGCGGCAGCGCGATTTCAAAAGGTGTACGCGGTCATCGAAGCCGGGAGGTTCCGAGGGGACGGCGCGGCGCGGGATCTTGAGTCGGTTCTGTTCGTATGCTTGCGATGTATCGTCCAGTACTGCGGTTCTGGCCATGCCTGACTCCTGTAGATCACGTCGGAACGCGGACGGGAGAGGCCGTGCAGGAATCTAGCATATTCCAGACGGAAGTTCAGCAGAATCCCGTGATACGGTGAGGAAGATGGAACTTAAAACACGTATAATAGAATCCTAATTTGCGGCCGAGAATCAGCCCGATCGCGAAGTCCGCTGGATATCCGGTCGTTCTTCGACTATCTTTCGCGCTCGGCACTGATCGACAAGTCAACGGCATCAACGGCAAGGCGAGGTTGAACGTGGCCGCGCAGAAGTTTACCCGCAAGGATCTCAAGAAGGATTCTTTCGTCGAGAGCACGGACCGCGCGCTGAGCTTCATCCAACAGCACGCCACGGCGGTCGGGGCTGTGCTGCTCATCCTAGTCGTTCTTTTAGTCGGCGGTTCCTACGTTCGCAAAGGCCAGCAAGCCGCAAAGATGGAAGCGA